>NZ_SLKM01000014.1:0-23400 GCF_007134575.1 Natronospira sp. | reverse complement strand
CTCAGCACCAACCCCTTGTGGGCCAACGGGATTTTCCCTCTCGTCTTCGTTGCTCCTCGCTCATGTAGCACAGCGGCTACACTACGCTCGTCGCGCCTCGCGAGAGGAAAAATCCCGTTGGCTGCGGGCGCGAATGAATTGATCAGAGGTTCCTTAGACACAGAGAACGCAGAGAATCCGCAGAGGAACACAGAGGTGTTCTATTTTATCAGTCTTTTGACGCCATCTAGGAGTCGCGGGACATTGAAGTTAATCAATATCCATAGGGGTGGCCTGATAATCTCAGGTAACTGAGCACCTGTGCAGTATGCACAGGCATCAGTTTTTCGACGCTCTTGAGCTCCAAAATCAGTTTGTTTTCTACAAGCAGGTCAATCCGGTATCCGGATTCAAGTGCTGTACCCTTGTAGTCCACAGGTAATTGTATCTGGCGAAAAAAATTCAGTTCGGCGCGCGAAAGCTCGTAAGCGAGTGCCTGTTCGTAAGCACTCTCAAGCAAGCCTGGCCCGAGCACACGATGCACCTCGATTGCGCATCCAATTACGCGCCTCGTTAGTGCATTATCCAGTACTGAATGAGCCTCCATGCTCATACCTCCAATATCCTCTGTGGCCCTCTGCGGATTCTCTGTGACCTCTGTGTAAAAAAATCAGTCTGAATGAAGCCTGCAGCCCCAATCAATCAGTGACTCGCCATCCGGGCTGTAGGCGCAATTCGATCAGCTCAGCTTCCTTTTGTTTCCAGCAGGCGGCGGATGCGATGGGCAGCGTCTGTGCATTCCTCCACGGTGGCGACCAGGGAAATGCGCAGGTGGCCCTTGCCGGGGTTGCCCTGGGCGGTGTCGCGGGAGAGGTAGGTACCGGGCAGGGCAGTGATGTGTTGCTCGGCGAAGAGATCCCGGGCAAAGGCTTCGTCATCACCACCGGGAACCTGGACCCAGAGATAGAAGCCGCCTTCGGGGCGACTGCAGGACAGCACCGGCTCAAGGATGGGCAACACCGCATCGAACTTGGCCCGGTAGGCGGCACGGTTCTGTTCCACGTGGGCATCGTCATCCCAGGCCGGGATGCTGGCCTGTTGAGCCGGCAGGGGCATGGCGCAGCCGTGGTAAGTGCGGTAAAGACGGAAGGGCTTGATGATGTCCGCATCACCAGCCACGAAGCCCGAGCGCAGGCCGGGCACATTGGAACGCTTGGACAGGCTGTGCATGACCAGACAGCGCTTGAAGTCATGGCGGCCGGTCTGTTCGCAGACTTCCAGCAGTCCCGGCGGCGGGGTGTCACCCAGGTAGATTTCCGAGTAACACTCGTCGGCGACGATCACGAAATCGTGGCGGTCGGCCAGTGCAGTGGCGTGCTTGAGATACTCGGGGCTCATGACCTTGCCGGTGGGGTTGCCGGGCGAGCACAGGAACAGCAATTGGCAGCGGTCCCAGTCTTCGGGGGACACGGCATCCAGGTCCGGCAGGTAATCGTTCTCGGCCGTGGTGTTGAGATAGATGGGCTCGGCACCGGCAAGCAGGGCCGCCCCCTCATAGATCTGATAGAAGGGGTTGGGCATCATCACGGCGGCACCCGGCTTGTCTTCCACCACTGCCTGGGTCAGGGCAAACAGGCCCTCTCGGGTACCGGTAAGGGGTAAGATGTGACGTTCGATATCCAGGCGCTGTTCCGGCAGCCCAAAACGCCGGCACAGCCAGCGGGCGATGGCGGCCCGCAGCTCGGGGATGCCGGGTGCCATGGGATAGGAGGCCAGGCCATCCAGGTGATCCTTCAAGGCCTCGATCACAAAGGCCGGTGGTTCGTGCTTGGGCTCGCCGATTGACAGGGCAATATGGGAAAGCCCCTTCGGGGGTTCAATGCCGGCCTTCAGGGTCGCCAGGCGTTCAAAGGGGTAGGGGTGCAGTTTGTCCAGATCGGGGTTCATGGGCTCCCTTTTAGTTCTCGATCGTAGTGACTTGAGTGAAATTAGAGCGAGGTCGAGTCAGCGCCGTCTTCAAGTTGCCGTTTCAGTGCCTGTTCCAGTTCCTGGCGTCGGGCTTCGCTGTCCAGGGGGCTGTCATCGGTTTCGGTAATGAAAAAGATGTCTTCCGCCTTTTCCCCCACCGTGGCCACCTTGGCATTCTGAAGCCGCACCCGGGCATCCAGCAGGGCGCCGGCAATGCGGGTCAGCAGGCCCGGGCGGTCGCCGGTGGTGATCTCCAGAATGGTGCGGTCGTTGCGTTCGTCGTCGGCGAAACTGATGCGGGTGGGGGTGGAAAACATGCGGTGCTGACGTGGCATGCGCCGACGAATATCCCGTGGGTCGCCGCCCAGGCGGCCGGCTTCCTGTTCCATCACCCTGAGAATCTCCCGGCCGCGTTCGGCGGATTCGATCTCTTCGCCGTCGGCTTCCAGCACCACCCAGGTGTAGAGGGTGCGTTCATCCCGCGTGGATACGATGCGGGCATCGAGCACGGTCAGGCCCAGCTGCTCAAGGGCGGCGGTACTGCGGGCGAAGGCCAGATCGTCCCGTGGGGAGCAGACGAAAACGGCGGTGCCGCCGCGCTCGGTCTCCCGCCGTACCTGCACCAGCGGCTTGCCGGAGTCACCATGTTCCAGCAGGGCGCGGGTATGCCACTGGATTTCCGAGGGCGAATGGCGGAGGAAATAATCTCCCGGCAGGGCGGACCAGATTCCCCTGACCGCCTCGGTGTTGATGCCGGCCGAATCCAGCTGCTCCAGGGTTTCGCGCTTGGTTTCGTTGATCAGCTCTTCGCGGGCCACCGGATTGACCAAGCCACGGCACAGGGCGCGGCTGGTGTTCTGGTAGAGCTCGCTGAACAGGCTGGCTTTCCAGGAATTCCAGAGCTCCGGATTGGTGGCGCGCACATCGGCCACGGTGAGGATGTAGAGATAGTCCAGATGCAGTTGATCGCCGACTTTCTCGGCAAACTCGTGGATGACTCTGGGGTCGCTGATGTCTTTCTTCTGGGCGGTGAGCGAGAGCAGCAGGTGTTGCCGGACGAGCCAGGACACCAGTCGGGCATCGTATTCGCTCAGGCCGTGGCGTTTGCAGAACCGCAGGGCATCGCTGGCACCCAGTTCGGAGTGATCCCCGCCGCGGCCCTTGGCGATATCGTGAAACAGGCCTGCCAGATAGGCCAGTTCCGGTTTCGGCAGACCGCGCATGACCCGGCTGCAGTCGGGGAATTCGTGATCAAAGCGGGACAGGGCGAAGCGGCGCAGATTGCTCAGCACGAACAGGGTGTGCTCGTCCACGGTGTAGGTATGAAAGAGGTCGAACTGCATCCGGCCGACGATCTTCCCGAACTCCGGGATATAACGGCCCAGCACCCCGTAGCTGTTCATGCGGCGGAACTCGTGGGTGACACCCTGTGGTTCGCGCAGGATGGCCATGAACAGGGCCTGGTTGTCCGGGTTGCGGCGGAAATCCTCGTTGATCAGATGGCAGTGCTGGCGCACCAGGCGAATGGTGCCGGCGCTGACCCCTTCGGCTTCCGGATGTTGTTGGAGCAGGTGAAACAGCTCCAGCAGGGCGCCGGGTTCGCGTCGGAAGACATCCCGGTCCACTACATCCAGGTAGCCGTTCTTGAGCTGGAAACGCTCGTTGATGGGCTGGATGCGGGGATCGCCCTCGAGCAGGATGGCTTCCTTGAACAGCTGCAGCAGCATTTCATTGAGACGGTTCAGCTCCATCACCGTGCGGTAGTAGCGCTGCATGGACTGTTCCACCGCCAGACTGTGCTCGCTGTCCTCGTAGCCCATGGTCTCGGCGAGGCGCAGCTGGTGATCGAACAGCAGCCGGTCCTCGTGGCGCCCGGTCATCTCATGCAGTAGCCAGCGGATACGCCAGAGAAAACCCTGGCCCTCCACCAGGCGCCGATGTTCCTCGCGGCTGAGAAAACCATAGGAGGCAAGGTCGGCCAGGGTGCGGGCACCGAAGTGGCGTTTGGCCACCCACCCGATCATCTGGATGTCCCTGAGACCGCCGGGGCTTTCCTTGATATTGGGTTCGAGCTTGTAGGCCGTGTCGTGGTACTTGGCGTGCCGGGTACGCTGTTCCTCGAGTTTGCGCTCAAAGAAGCTGCGGGAGGTCCAGAGCTCATCGGAGAATGCCAGTTCCTGCAGGGCCTCGAAGGTTTTTTTGGAGCCTGCGAGACGGCGGGCCTCGATCAGATTGGTGGCGGTGCTGATGTCTTCCCGGGCGGCCTGCCGGCATTCTTCCAGTGTTCTGACACTGTGGCCCACATCAGGGCCGATGTCCCAGATCTCGGTGAAGAACTGCTCCAGGGCCGCAGCACGGCGGTCATTCAGCTTCTCTTCGGCCAGCACCAGCAAGTCGATGTCCGAACAGGGATGCAGTTCGGCGCGGCCGTAGCCGCCAACCGCCGCCAGCACCAGGCCCCGGGTCCGGCCCAGATTGCGCCGCCAGAGGGCTCGGATGAGGGTATCCATCATCCGGCTGCGAGCGGCGACCAGGGCCGCGGCGGAGGCGCCGGCAGTCGCCAGCTCGCTCAGGCGGCTACTGCCATGCTTGTGAGCAGCGCGGAGATGCTGGGGCAGGGGGTCACGACCGGCGAGCAGCTCTGCCAGCCAGGCGTTGTCGAAACGCGGCGGGGTCGGGCGTCGCCGCCTGGGCGTTTCAGAGGTCATCCTCTTCCCGGCGCTTGGTCAGGACTTCAACACCGTCCGAGGTCACCAGCACGGTGTGCTCCCACTGGGCGGAAAGGGAGTGGTCCTTGGTCACCACCGTCCAGCCATCGGGCAGCAGCCGCGTAAAGCGCTTGCCGGCATTGATCATGGGCTCGATGGTGAAGGTCATGCCCTCCTGCAATTCCAGCCCGGTGTCGGGCTTGCCGTAATGCAGGACCTGTGGATCCTCGTGAAAGCCCCGGCCGATGCCGTGGCCGCAATACTCCCGGACCACGGAAAACCCGTGCCCTTCGGCGTATTTCTGGATGGCGTAACCGATATCCCCCAGGCGGGTGCCGGGGCGGACCAGGCGAATACCCTCCAGCATGGCCTCGCGGGCCACCCGGCTGATGCGATCAGCCTGGATCGAGGGCTTGCCCACGTAATACATCTTGGAGGTGTCGCCGTGGAAGCCATCCTTGATCACGGTGATGTCAATATTGACGATGTCGCCCTTCTTGAGCTTCTTCGGCCCTGGAATGCCGTGACAGACCACGTGATTGAGCGAGGTGCAGATGGATTTGGGAAAACCGTGATAATCCAGCGGAGCGGGGGTCGCCTTCTGCTCATTGACGATGTAGTCATGGCAAATCCTGTCCAGCTCCTCGGTGGTAACGCCGGGGCGAACGTGTTCCTCGATCATTTCGTGGACCTCCGCCGCCAGGCGGCCGGCCACGCGCATTTTCTCTTGTTCTTCCGGGGACTTGATGGTGACGGCCATGGTTTTCCGTGATTCTGTCTGTAGTGCGGCCCGGCGCCGGGTCTGGGCGATCGGGAATGGCAGCAGGCGGGCCAGGGCCCGCCAGACGCGGTTTTCCGGCGCCCGCACCCGGATCATGGGTGCCGGGTCGGGCGGCCAGGCGGGCTTGAAGCGGCGCAAACAGGCCCTTTCCGCGTTGTGCTGATATCCCGCCTATGGTATAAAGCGCGCCCACATTAAGCAATCCACACATGTGCCGACACATGCGGCTGGGTGCCTCGGTCGGCTCCATCTCCCCCGGGAGGTGGGCCACCGAGGTTGTCGTATGGGGCACATGGAGGCTCAACCCTTACAAAACGGAGAAGTGACTATGTCCAGCGTATCCATGCGTGACATGCTGGAAGCGGGTGTCCATTTTGGCCATCAGACCCGCTTCTGGAACCCGAAGATGAAGCCCTACATCTTTGGTGAGCGAAGCAAGATTCATATCATCAACCTGGAAAAGACCCTGCCGCTTTACCAGGACGCCATCAACTACGTGAGCAAGATCGCCGCCGACGGCGGTCGCGTCATGTTCGTGGGCACCAAGCGTGCCGCTCGCGAGACCATCCAGAAGGAAGCCGAGCGCTGTGGCATGCCCTTCGTCAGCCATCGCTGGCTGGGTGGCATGCTCACCAACTTCAACACCGTGCGCAATTCCATCAAGCGCCTGAAGGATCTTAAGGAGCAGGAAGAAGACGGCACCTTCAACGTCCTGGGCAAGAAGGAAGTGACCATGCTGCGCCGGGAGATGGACAAGCTTGAGCGCGGTTTTGGTGGCATCAAGGATATGCCCGGCCTGCCTGATGTGCTGTTCATCATTGATGTCGGCTTTGAAAAGATCGCCGTCAAGGAAGCCCGTAAGCTCGGTATTCCCATCGTGGCGGTGGTGGACACCAACAACGCCCCGGATGAGGTGGATTACGTCATCCCCGGCAACGACGACGCCATTCGCGCCATTCAGCTCTACACCCGTGGCATTGCCGATGCAGTGATCGACGGCAAGGCTTCCGTGCCGAGCATGGCCGAGGCTGCCGGCGACGACGAGTTCGTGGAGCTGGACGAGGAAGGCAAGCCCAAGGCTGCCCCTGCCGCCAAGAAGACCGCCAAGAAGGCTGCCAAGAAGAAGGCCGCGAAGAAGACCGCTGCCAAGGCCGACGAAGGCGAGTCCAAGGACGAGAGCGACGACCAGGCTGCGTCCAAGAAGACCGCCAAGAAGGCTGCCAAGAAGGCCACCAGGAAAGCGGCCAAGAAGACCGCTTCCAAGAAGAAGGCCACCAAGAAGGCTGCCAAGAAAAAGACGACTACCGCTTCCGAGTAATCAGTTGATTCTGATTGGAAGACAAGGGCAAACAGAATACGGAGAGTGGAACAATGGGTATTTCTGCATCTCAAGTTAAGGAGCTGCGGGAGCGCACCGGCGCCGGCATGATGGAATGCAAGAAGGCGCTGACCGAGACCGGCGGTGATATGGAAGCCGCTATCGAACACATGCGCAAGGCCGGCATGGCCAAGGCCGACAAGAAGGCCGGCCGAGTGGCTGCCGAAGGCCGCATCGTGGTCAAGAGTCAAGGTGGCCGTGCCGTCATCCTGGAAGTGAACTGCGAAACCGACTTCGTCGCTGGTGGCGATGATTTCAGTCAGTTCGCCGATCAGGTGGCTGAAACGATTCTCAAGGAGAGTCCGGCCGACGTCCCCGCCCTGGATCAGCTCAAGCTGGCCAGTGGTGAAACCGTGGACGAGGCCCGTCGCGCCTTGATTGCCAAGATTGGCGAGAACATGAGCGTGCGCCGTTTTCAGATCGTTGATGCCGGTGAGGGCCAGATCGCCCAGTACCTGCACGGCATGAAAATCGGCGTGGTCGTGGCCTATCAGGGTGGTGACGAGCAGCTGGGTCGTGACCTGGCCATGCACATTGCCGCCAGCAAGCCGATGTGCGTTTCCAAGGACGAGGTGCCGGCGGAGACCGTCGAGCACGAGAAGGGCATTCTCAAGGCCCAGGCCGAGGGTTCCGGCAAGCCTGCTGAAATCATCGAAAAGATGATCACTGGCCGCCTGAACAAGTGGTTGGGCGAGATCACCCTGCTGGGTCAGCCCTTCGTCAAGGATCCGGACACCAAGGTTGAGAAACTGCTCAAGTCCCAGGATGCCAGCGTCAAGGCATTCGTCCGCTTTGAAGTGGGCGAGGGCATTGAGAAGCAGGAAGACAACTTCGTCGAGGAAGTGATGGCCCAAGCCAAGGGCTCCTGATCCTTCCTGGCCCGCCCCGGTATGGCACCGGGGCGGGCAGGTCGGGCCCAGGTCCGGCTCGCTCTCCCCAGGGAGAGCCAATGCAACCTCTGGTCGGGTCCGGCGCGGGTCGGAACTGATCAGAGGTTTGTTGCAAGTGGGTGAAAGGCCCTTTAAAGATCGTCACGCAGCCAGGGGAAAATTGCATGTCCGAGCCGGAAATTCGTTACCGCCGCATTCTGCTGAAACTGAGTGGTGAGGCCCTCATGGGGGATGGCGATTATGGTATCGATCCGGCGGTTATCTCCCGCCTGGCCCAGGAGATCCGTGACGTGTCCCGGGCCGGCGTGGAAGTGGGCGTAGTCATCGGCGGTGGCAACATCTTCCGTGGTGCGGGCCTGGCCGATGCCGGCATGGACCGGGTGACGGGTGACCACATGGGCATGCTGGCCACGGTGATGAATGCCCTGGCCATGCAGGACGCACTGGAGCGTCTGGGTGTCTTTGCCCGCGTGATGTCGGCGATTCGAATCAATGAGGTCTGCGAAGACTATATCCGCCGCCGCGCGGTTCGCCATCTGGAAAAGGGCAGGGTGGTGATCTTTGCTGCCGGCACCGGAAACCCCTTCTTTACCACCGATTCCGCCGCCAGTCTGCGGGCCATCGAGGTTAGCGCGGATGTGCTGCTCAAGGCCACCAAGGTGGACGGTGTCTATGACGCAGACCCCAAGACCAATCCCCAGGCAGTCCGTTACGCCCATCTGAGTTATGATCGTGTGATTGCAGACAAGCTCAATGTCATGGACGCCACGGCGATCGTGATGTGTCGGGATAACGGTTTGCCGGTGCGGGTCTTTGATGTCTTTGAACCCGGCAACCTCATGCGTATTCTGCGTGGCGGTAGTGAAATCGGCACGCTGGTGGACAATGGAGAATCAGCATGATTGAAGACCTTAAGAAAGACGCTTCCGAGCGGATGAAAAAGAGTGTCTCCTCCCTGCGCGAGGAGCTTTCCCGCATGCGCACCGGTCGCGCCAATACCAGTCTGCTGGAGCCCATCAAGGTGGACTATTACGGCGCGCCCACGCCCATCAATCAGGTCGCCAACGTGGCGGTTGAAGATGCTCGCACGCTGGCTGTCACACCCTGGGAAAAAGACATGGTTCCCAAGGTGGAGAAGGCCATCATGAGTGCCAACCTGGGCCTGTCGCCGGTAACGGCGGGCAGTGTCATTCGTGTTCCCTTGCCGCCCCTGACCGAGGAACGGCGTCGGGATATGATTCGCCTGGCCAAGGGTGAGGCGGAGAATGCCCGTGTGGCCATTCGCAATATTCGTCGGGATATCCTCAGTGACGTCAAGGAACTGCTGAAGGAAAAGGAAATCACCGAGGATGACGATCGCAAGGCCCAGGAAGAGATCCAGAAAGTGACCGACAAGTTCGTGGGCGAAGTGGACGCCGTCGTGGCCGAGAAGGAAAAGGAGCTGCTGGAGGTCTGATCCAGCTGACTCATGTCGGAAGTGGAAGGTGACAGAGACGGTAAGGGGGTCTTGCCCCGCCATATTGCCATTATCATGGATGGCAATGGGCGGTGGGCGAAAGAGCGTGGGCAGGCTCGCCACAAGGGGCATCAGGCCGGTGCGGAAGCGGCCCGGGAGGTGATTGCCACCGCCGGTGAGCTGGGCGTTCCCGTGCTGTCCCTGTTCGCTTTCAGTAGTGAGAACTGGTCGCGACCGGCGACTGAAGTCAATCGACTCATGGATCTGTTTCGGCGGGCCCTTAAACAGGCCCTGCCAAAACTTCATGAAAACGGTGTCCGTGTCCGCTTTCTTGGTGACCGGCGCCGTTTCCCCGAGGACCTCCAGACCCGCATGGCCGAAGCCGAGGCGCTGACAGCGGATAATCAGAGCCTCACTCTGAATATCTGCGCCGGCTACGGTGGGCGCTGGGATATTCTGGAATCCTGTCGGCGCTTGGCTCGGGATGTGGCCGCAGGGAAGTTGAATCCCGAGGACATTGATGAGTCAGGCTTTGCCGCCGGCTTGTCCCTGGCCGACGTGCCGGCGCCCGATCTGTTCATCCGCACCGGCGGTGAGCGGCGGCTGAGTAATTTCTTCCTCTGGGACCTGGCCTATACCGAGCTGTATTTCTCCGAGCGCCTGTGGCCGGATTTCGGTGGCGATGCCCTGCGTGAAGCGGTCACGGATTTTGGCGAACGGGAACGACGTTTTGGGCGAGTGGCCGACAATGAAGGAGAGGCCAGTGCTTAGGCAGCGAATCATAACCGCCCTGGTGGTCGGGCCTCTGGCCATTGCAGCCATCTTCTTTCTGCCCAATCTCTGGTTCGGGGTCGTGCTGGCGGCAGTCGTCGGCCTTGCCGGGGAGGAATGGGCCGCGCTGGCGTCTCCGGAACAGCGTGGACTGGCGGTGGCCTATGCGGCGCTGGTCGCGGGGCTATCTCTGTTGTTGCAGTGGCAGGGTCTGGCCCAGTGGGCGGTGTGGCTAGTTCTGCCGGTCTGGTTGCTGGGCCTGGCCTGGCTGTGTCTGCCGACCCGCCGACCGCCGGCGTTGTCAAAACTGTTATTCGGCCTGCTCGTGCTGCTTGGAGCCTGGAGCGCCCTGTTTCTGCTCCATGGCGAGCCGCTCGGTGCCTGGTTGTTGCTGACACTCTTCGGCCTGGTCTGGGGCGCTGATGTGGGGGCCTATTTTGCCGGCAAGGCCTTTGGTCGCCACAAGTTGGCGCCGCGAGTGAGTCCCGGCAAGACCTGGGAAGGGGTGGCCGGCGGCCTCCTGCTGGCGGCCCTGGTGGCCGTTGTCGCTGCCTGGTGGTTGAACATCGAGCGGCTGGGTCCCTTCGTCTTCCTTGCCTTGCTGACCGCGGGTCTGTCGGTGACCGGCGATCTGATTGAGTCCATGCTCAAGCGCCAGGCGGGCGCCAAGGACAGCGGTTGGATTCTCCCCGGGCATGGCGGCATTCTCGACCGGGTGGACAGTCTGCTGATCGCGGCGCCGATCTTCCTGGTGGGCCTGATGCTGCTGGGAGAGCCGGCGTGAGACAGGTCGCGGTGCTCGGCTCCACGGGCTCGGTAGGGCGCAGCACCCTGGATGTGCTGGCCCGTCATCCCGATTATTTTCAGGCGGTGGCGCTCAGTGCCAACCGGAATCACCGGGAATTGCTGGCACAGTGCCTGGCCCATCGGCCGGCGGTCGCTGTTCTGGTGGAATCGGATGGTGCGGCTGAACTGGAACGGGGGCTTCGAGCCGCCGGTCTGGAGACCCGGGTGGCCACCGGTGCTGCCGCCCTGGATGAAGTGGCGGCGATGGATTCGGTGGACACGGTCATGGCCGCCATTGTCGGCGCCGCTGGCCTCATGTCCACGCTGGCCGCCGTACGCGCCGGCAAGCGGGTTCTGGTGGCCAACAAGGAGCCACTGGTGATGTGCGGTGATCTGCTCATGGCGGCGGTTCGTCAGTCCGGCGCCGAGCTGCTGCCCATCGACAGTGAGCACAATGCCATTTTTCAATGCATGCCGGGCGGTTACCGCTGCGGTGAAGCCGTGTCGGGCCTGCGCTCGGTGATGTTGACCGCCTCCGGTGGTCCTTTTCGGCAATGGGATGCGGCCGCCATTCGGGCGGCGACCCCCGAGCAGGCCTGCAAGCACCCGAACTGGAGCATGGGTCGAAAGATCTCGGTGGATTCGGCCAGCATGATGAACAAGGGCCTGGAATTAATTGAGGCTTGCCGCCTGTTTCAGTTGGAACCTGACCGGATCCGGGTGGTCATTCATCCGGAGAGCGTCATTCATTCCATGGTGGAGTATGAAGACGGCTCGGTGATCGCCCAGCTCGGCCAGCCGGACATGCGCACCCCCATTGCCAGCGGCTTGTCCTGGCCGGATCGAATCGACGCCGGTGTAGAGGCCCTGGATCCCGTGAAACTGGCCAGCCTGCATTTTGAAGCCCCCGACCGGAACCGCTTCCCAGCCCTGGGTCTGGCGGAGGCGGCTGCCCGTGCCGGTGGCGGCATGCCCGTGGTGCTTAACGCCGCCAATGAAGTGGCCGTGGCGGATTTTCTGGCCGGCCGCCGCGATTTCCCCTCCATCCCGGCCCGGGTGTCGGCGGCCATGGATGCCTTCGCCGGCGTGGCCGGCGGGGATCTGGAGTCTGTTCTGGCCCTGGATGGAGAGGTTCGTGCCTGGATGGGGGCTGACCCAGGGGCAGTGGAGAGCCGGCCGTGAGTATCTTGATCGCCATCGCCGGCTTTGTTCTCGCCGTCGGCATCCTGGTGACCGTGCATGAGTTCGGTCATTATCTCGCCGCCCGCCTTTGCGGGGTCAAGGTCCTGCGATTCTCGGTGGGCTTTGGTCGCCCCATCTTCCAGCGTCGCCTGGGGGCCGACCAAACGGAGTATCAGCTCGGTGCCCTGCCGCTCGGCGGCTACGTCAAAATGCTGGATGAGCGCGAGGATGAAGTCAGCGAGGCCGATCGGGCGCGCAGCTTCAATCGCCAGTCTGTCTCGCGCCGAGCGGTGATTGTCCTGGCGGGCCCCGCCTTCAATTTTCTTTTCGCCATTCTTGCCTATTGGGCCATATTTGTCGCCGGCATTCCCGGGCTCAAGCCGGTGATCGGCCAGGTGGCCGACGACACCCCCGCCGCCGAGGCCGGCATCCACGGCGACGACGAGATCGTTGCCGTCAATGGCCGACGTACCCCCACCTGGCGCACCGCCAGTATCGAGCTGCTGGATGGGATCCTGGATGACCGACCGATTGAACTCACCGTGCTTCGGGGCGGTAGCGAGTACGATCTGACCCTTTCGGTGGACCCTGAGCGCCGCCGGGCACTAACCGAGCCGGGCGCCTTGCTGGACGGACTCGGCCTGCGCCCCTGGTTCGAGGCCTTGCCCCCGGTTATTGGTGAACTGGCTGACGACGGCGCCGCTGCCGGGTCGGGGCTGCAAAGGGGCGACCGAATCCTGACCGTTGATGGGGAAAGGCTTGAAACCTGGCAGCTTTTCCGCGAGGCTGTCACCGCCCGACCGGAGGAACGGCTCGCTGTCGAGTTGGAACGTGACGGTCGGCGCATGACCATTGAACTGGTCCCGGCGGAGGTGGAAACCGACGATGGGCGAGAGGGCAGGATTGGCGCGGCCCCCCACGTCCCCGAGGACCTGATCGATCGCATGCGCAGCGAGGAGCGCTACGGGCCGGTGACGGCTCTGGGCATGGGTGTGGTCAATACCGGCGAAATGACCCGGCTGACCCTGCGCATGCTGACGCGGATGATTACTGGTGAGGTTTCGGTCCGAAATCTGAGCGGGCCAATCAATATTGCCCATTATGCGGGTGTCACTGTGAGCTCGGGACTGGTATCTTTCCTGGGTTTTCTCGCCATCGTCAGTATCAGTCTCGGGATTGTGAATTTATTGCCGATTCCGGTCCTCGACGGTGGCCATCTGGTCTATCTGGGCATCGAGGCGACAACACGCCGACCGGTCCCCGAATCCATGCTGGCCGCGGGCCAGATGATCGGGTTGGCCATGATCGCGGCGCTGATTGCCTTTGCGCTCTATAACGACCTGATGCGCCTATTCGTGGATTGAGTCCGTGCGGCGGAGTGGGTTTGGTAACCACTCCACGGGCGGTCATTTTGTTTCTGAAGACGAGGTAGGATCTTGAAAGCCGGTCAAAAATTGCTGTTTGGATGGATACTGGCCCTGCTCATGCTGCCCGCCGTGGCGCATTCGCAGGCTGAACCCTTCGTCGTTGAGGATATCCGCCTGGAAGGCCTCCAGCGCATTTCCGAGGGTACGGTGCTGACCTATTTGCCCATTGAGGTGGGTGACAGGGTGGATCGGATGGCCGTGCGCGGTGCCATTCAGGAACTCTACGATACCGGTTTCTTCGATAATGTCATTCTGGAACGGGATGACAACACCCTGGTGGTTCGGGTGGAGGAACGCCCAACCATTGCACGCCTGGAGATCAGCGGTAACCGGCAGATCGAGACCGAGATGCTGCGTCGCGCCATGCGCGAAGAGGGCATTGATGAAGGCCGGGTGCTGAACGAATTGCTGGTCGACCAACTGGAGCAGGAACTGTATCGGACCTATTACGCCCAGGGCCGTTACGGCGTATCCATTACCCCGGTGGTGCGTGACCTGGGCTCCAATCAGGTCGAGCTGAGGATCGAGATCAAGGAAGGACGGGTCGCCAATATCCGACAGATCAATATCGTCGGTAACGAGGCCTTTGAGGATGACCGCTTGTTGCGGCAACTGGAGCTGCGCCCTTCCGGCTGGCGCACGATTTTCTCCTCCCGCGACCAGTATTCCCGAGAGAAGGTCGGGGGTGACCTGGAAACCTTGCGCTCTTTCTACATGGACCGGGGTTATGCCGATTTTGCTGTGGAGTCCGTTCAGGTATCCATTGGTCCTGACAGGGAAGACGTTTTTCTCACCATCAATGTCCATGAAGGGGATGTCTACACCATCCGTGACATTGAGATGCTGGGTGAATTCCCGGTCCCCGAGGAGCAGCTGCGGCCCTTCATTCAGGTCAATGCCGGGGATACCTTCAACCTGGCACGGGCCGAGCGCAGTGCCGAGTTCATCGAGCAACGTCTCGGTGCGGCCGGTTACGCCCATGCCGAAGTGACGCCGGTGCCGGAATTGCATGATGATGCGCGTGAAGTCTCCATGCTCTTCTTCGTGGAGCCTGGTGAGAGGATTTACGTTCGAGAAATCCGCGTCACGGGCAGCGAGTCCACCGACGATCAGGTCTATCGCCGGGAGCTGCGGCAGTTCGAGCGCGCACCACTGTCCAATGTGGACGTGAATCGCTCCCGGGTCCGTCTGCAACGCCTTCCCTTCGTGGAGCGCGTGGACATCGAGGAAGTCCCATCGCCGGATGCCAGTGATGAAGTAGACCTGGAAATCAATGTTCAGGAACGAAACTTTGGCCAATTCCAGGTGGGCGTGGGTTATGGCGGCTTCGCCGGTCTGTCGGCCAATGTGGCGGTCCAGAACAACAACCTCTTCGGCCTTGGCCACCAGGGGACGCTGGACCTGCAATCCAACCAGCTGGGTGAATTTCTCAACCTGAGCCACACGGATCCCTACGCCAGCCAGGATGGTGTCTCGCGGACCATTGGCGGCTTCTATTCCAGTCAGTCTCTGTTCGCTCAGGGGCAGTCTCCGGTGTCCACCACCAGTACGGGGATGAACCTGCGTTATGGGCTGCCGATTTCCGAGTTTGATTCCATTCGTTATGGCTTCAGTGTTCGCCGCAGTGAGTTTGTGGAATCTTCGGGTACCTCGGATGAGTTCCGGGAGTTCATTCAGACTCATGGTCAACAGTTCGAGCGGGGTGGCTTCAGCGGCTCCCGCATGGATTCGGCCGAGCTGAACCTGGGTTGGGTGCGGGATACCCGTAATCGCGCCCTGTTCGCCGACCGGGGTATTCGCCGGGTCCTCAGCCTGGATGTGGCCGTGCCGGGGCTGGATCTCGAGTACTGGATGTTGCGTCTGCGTCAGGACAGTTTCTTGCGCCTTGCGGATGACTGGACCCTGCGGGTCAACGCTGAAGTGGCCTACGGCGAGCCCTATGGCGATGACACCTTCCAGTTGCCGCCCTTCAAGCAGGTATTTGCGGGTGGCCCCACCTCGGTGCGTGGCTACCGGCCGGCCCGACTGGGCCCGGTGGATTCCCGCGGCCGGCCTTACGGCGGGACGGTACTGGCCAACGTTCAGAATGAGCTGATCCTGCCCAATTTCTTTGCCGACGAAGACAGTCCGGGGCAGCAGGCTCAATATCGCTTCTTCCTGTTTTATGATGCGGGCTATGTCTGGGACGACATCGATGCGGTGGACGCCAGTGATCTGCGGCTCTCCGCCGGTATCGGTGCAACCTGGCTGACCCCAATGGGCCTGATGCGTTTCAGTCTGGCCCGTCCGATCAACGTCCGCGACGAGGACGATGCCCGGAATATCGTTGACCGCTTCCAGATCGATCTGGGCGGGGGCTTTTAAGCCACTCGGGGCTCGGCCCTCGCAGTGGTACACTGGACGACTAACTGCTGGATATTGACCATTTTGGTGGGAGTGTTTTGAAGATGAAGAAGATGACCGTGCGTTTGACCTTTGTACTGGCCATGGCCCTGGCTCCCATGGTCGCCCTGGCCGATGTCAGCGTCGGATATGTGGACGTGGGCCGGGTCATGGAGCAGTCGCCCCAGGCCCAGAACCTGTCCCAGCAGTTGCAGCGCGAGTTCGAGCCTGCGCAAAGCGAGATGCGTGAGTATCAGAGCCGCGCTCAGGAGCTGCAGAACCGCCTGGAGCGTGACGCCGATGTGATGAGTGAAGATGAGCGACGGGATATCGAGCGCGAAGTGCGCGACATCCAGCGCACCCTTCAGCGGATGCAGAGCGATCTGGCCGAAGATTTCAATGCCCGTCGCAACGAGGCCCTCGGTAGCTTGCAGCGTCTGATCATGAGCGAAGTTCAGACCTATGCTCGCGACAACGGCCTTGATCTGGTGGTGGGCGAGGGGGTTTTTTACGCCTCCAGCCAGGTTGATATCACCGACGCCGTGCTTGAACGGCTGCGCCGCCGGGCCGAGAACGACGGCTGATCCGGGGTACCTCTTGACCCTGGGTGAATTGGCCGAGGCGCTCGGCCTTCAGCTTGAAGGTGACCCGGCCCGGCGGATTGAATCGGTTGCCACGATTCAGTCCGCCGGGCCGGGCGAGCTTTGCTTTCTCGCCAACGACCGTTACCGTCAGCATCTGCGCTCCACTCGTGCCGGTGCGGTCATACTCCATGCCAGGGACGCCGCGGATTGTCCCGTGGCGGCCCTTCTGAGTGACAACCCCTATGCCGACTATGCCCGGGCGGCCGCTTTGCTGCATCCGGCGGGCAAGGCCGAGGCGGGAATCAGTTCCTCGGCCAGCGTCGATCCCGGAGCCACCCTCGGGGAAGGCGTGCATGTGGGTGCTGGTGCCGTCGTTGGCGCCGGCGTTGAGCTGGCCGATGGCGTGGAGATCGGTCCCGGCTGCGTGGTCGCCGGGCCCAGCCGGATCGGTGCCGGCAGCCGTTTGCGCCCTAGGGTGGTAATCGAGCCGGGCGTGACGATAGGGCGGGATTGCCTGATCCATGCCGGTGTGGTGATCGGTGCGGATGGCTTCGGCTTTGCGCCGGATGGCGATGACTGGGTGAAAGTCCCCCAGCTTGGCGGCGTGCGGATTGGTGACCGGGTCGAACTCGGTGCCGCGACCACGGTGGATCGGGGCGCTATTGAAGACACGGTCATTGGCGACGGTGTCAAGCTGGATAACCAGGTTCAGGTCGCCCACAATGTGCAGATTGGTGCCAATACCGTCATTGCAGGCTGCACTGCCATCGCCGGCAGCAGCAAGATTGGCCGCTCCTGCATGATTGCCGGAGGGGTCGGAATTGCCGGTCATCTGACGATTGCCGATGGCGCAGTCGTAACGGCCATGACTCTGGTGAGCCGGGATATTCGTGAGCCCGGCATCTACTCCGGGAGTCTGCCCATGGATGACGGTGCCAGTTGGCGCAAGAACAGTGCACGCTTCCGCAAGCTGGATGACCTGGCTCGCCGGGTCGCCCGATTGGAGCGGGAGCTCAAAGACAAGGGAGAAAAATCGTGACTGCCCCCATTTCCATGGATGTTCATCGAATCAAGCACCTCCTGCCGCATCGCTATCCTTTCCTGCTCGTGGACAAGGTAGTTGAGTGCGTGCCCGGAGAGTCCATTCGGGCGGTGAAGAATGTGTCCGTCAATGAACCTTATTTCCCCGGGCATTTTCCGCAGCGGGCGGTGATGCCTGGCGTGTTGATCCTGGAAGCGCTGGCTCAGGCGTCGGGCCTGTTGGCCTTCGAGACTCAGGGTGAGGCACCGGACAACATGCTGTTCTATTTCGTCGGGATTGATAAGGCCCGCTTCAAGCGCGTGGTGGAGCCGGGTGACCAGCTCATGCTTCATGCCAGTATTATTCGCACCAGCCGTGGCATGTGGAAGTTTGACTGCCGTGCCGAGGTTGACGGGGAACTGGCGGCCAGCGCGGAGGTGATGTGCGCGGCGCGGGAGATTGAGGAATGATCGATTCACGGGCGGTTATCGATCCGGGTGCCGAAATTGATGAAGGGGTCGAGATTGGCCCCTTCTCGATCATCGGCAAGGATGTGAAGATCGGTAAAGGCACCGTGGTCGGTCCGCATGTGGTGATCAAGGGGCCAACCACCATTGGCCGGGATAACCATTTCTACCAGTTTTGCTCCATTGGCGAAGTACCCCAGGACAAGGGCTTCAACCATGAGCCCACGCGCCTGGAAATTGGCGATGGCAACACTTTCCGTGAGTGCTGCACCGTCAACCGGGCGACCATCAAGGACGACTGGGTTACCGCCATTGGTGACGATAACTGGATCATGGCCTATGTCCATATCGCCCATGACTGCAAGGTGGGCAGTCACACCATCATGGCCAATGCGGCCACCCTGGCCGGGCATGTTCACATCGGCGACTATGCCGTCCTTGGGGGCTTCAGCAAGATTCACCAGTTCTGCCGTGTCGGCGAGCATGCCTTCTGTGCCATGGACGCGGGTGTGACCCGCGATGTGCCGCCGTACCTGACGGTTTCCGGCATGCCGGCGGACCCCCATGGCCTCAATGCCGTCGGTCTGCGCCGGCGCGGCTTTACTCGCGAGCAATTGCAATCAATCCGCCACGCCTATCGCGTGCTGTATCGCTCCGGTCTTCGTCTCGAAGAGGCGCTGGGCAATCTTGAGGCCCTGGCGGAAAGCTCGGCGGAAGTGGCCAAGATGGTCGACTTTATTCGCGATACCAGCCGGAGTATCGTGCGCTGAATTGCTGCTTCCCTGCTGACCAGGGGTCGTTCTGATTCGCCCGGTTCAATGTCGGGCGCCTATTGTCTGTCTCCAGTCCCGGGGGTAGGAAAATGAGCCTTAGAGTAGCCCTGATTGCTGGAGAAGCCTCCGGCGACCAACTGGGCGCTGGCCTGATGCGCGCCCTGCGCAAGCTGGAACCGGATGTCTCCTTCGAGGCCGTGGCCGGCCCTCGCATGCGAATGATCGGTTGCCGAGAGATCGGCGATATCGAAGAGCTCTCGGTCATGGGTCTGTCCGAGGTGGTGAAGGAACTGCCACGGCTGATTCGTCTGCGTCGTGAGCTGGCGGATTATTTGATTGAAGATGAACCCGACGTGGTAATCGGCATCGACGCGCCGGACTTCAATCTGGGCCTGGAGAAGCGGGTACGCAAGGCCGGCATCCCCACGGTCCATTATGTTAGCCCCACCGTCTGGGCCTGGCGTGCCGGCCGGGTCAAGACAGTGGCCCAGGCGGCGGATCTGCTCCTGTGTCTCTTCCCCTTTGAACCGGATTGCTACCGGGGCCAGAATCTCAAAGCGGTGTTTGCCGGTCACCCCCTGGCCGTCGAGATTCCGGGGCGGGCGGATCGGGCCGAGGCGCGCCGATTCCTCAAGCTGCCCGAGAAGGGCCCGGTGGTGGCGCTGCTGCCGGGCAGCCGTAGTGGTGAGGTATCACGGCTGGGGCCGGTTTTTCTCGATACCGCGATGAAGCTGAAGGCGGAACGCCCGGAACTGGAATTCGTGATGCCGGTTCCCGGGGACAAGGTGGAAGCCCAGTTGGCGGCGCTACCGCAATGGAATCGCCTGGAATTTCCCGTGCGGATTGTCCGCTCCCAGCCCCGGGAGTGCATGGCGGCGGCGGATGTGGTGCTGGCCGCTTCGGGAACCGCCACCATGGAAGCCATGTTGCTGGAAAGGCCCACGGTGGTGGCCTATAAGGTCAGCTCATTGACCCACACCCTGGTCAAGACCTTTCGCCTGCTCAAAACGCCCCATGTGGCCATGCCCAATGTCCTCGCCGGGGAAATGCTGATGCCCGAGTATCTTCAGTCCAGGGCCCGACCGGCCAGGCTGGCCGCGGCGGTGGGGGAGTTGCTGGATGATCCCGATCGGCGCGAGGCCCTGTCCCGGCGTTTCGCCGAACTGGCCGGTGAGTTGCGCAGTGCGGGTCCGGAGCAGGCAGCCAAAGCGGTACTGGAGCTGGTCAAGCGGAATCGGTCATGAAGCAAGCCGGTCTGGACCTGATCAATCGAGGGCGAATCGCCGGCGTGGACGAAGTGGGCCGTGGCCCCCTGGCCGGTCCGGTGGTCGCCGCCGCCGTGATCCTTGATCCCGACCATCCCATCGAAGGGCTTGCCGACTCCAAGAAGCTCAGCGAGAAACGTCGTGAGGCCCTGGCCCTGGAGATTCGGGCCAGGGCGCTGGCCGTCTCCATCGTTTACCTGGATGCCGCCGAAGTGGATCGCCTCAACATCGGTCGCGCGTCTCTTGAGGCCATGACCCAGGCGGTGAGTCGGCTGGATCCCTTGCCCACGGCGGCGGTGGTGGACGGCAATCAGCTGCCCCGGCTGCCTGTGCCGGGGGAAGCCATCGTCGGTGGTGATGGCAGCCACCCGGCCATCAGTGCCGCCTCCATCATTGCCAAGGTGGACCGGGATCGCTGGATGCGGGAAGCCGATCAGCGCTATCCTGAGTATGGCTTCGCCGGGCACAAGGGTTATGGCACCGCGGCCCACCTCCGGGCCCTGGCCGAACACGGGCCCTGTGAGATTCACCGGCGCAGTTTTTCGCCCGTTCGTCGCGCCTTGTCAGAGGTGTCCCAATGACCGCCAGCTTTGTGCATCTCAGGGTCCACACCGAGTACTCCCTGGTGGACAGTGTCATCCGGGTAGCGGGTCTGACCTCGGCCGTGGCCGAGCGGGCGATGCCGGCGGTGGCGATGACCGACGAGTCCAACCTCTTCGCCCTGGTCAAGTTTTACCGTGCCGCCGAATCCGCCGGGATCAAGCCCATTCTGGGGGCGGATCTGTGGCTCGACGAGCCGGGCGACCGGGACCAGCCCAGCCGGATTACCCTGCTGTGTCGGAATCACAAGGGCTACGGCAATCTGACCCGTCTGATTACCCGTGCCTATGTGGAGGGCCAGCATCGGGGCAAGCCCCTGGTCCATCGGGGGTGGCTGGACCGGGAGAGCTGCGATGGTCTGATCGCGCTCTCGGGCGCCCGTGAGGGGGATCTGGGTCGCGCCCTGTTATCGGGGCGGACTCCACAGGCCATGGAAATCCTGGACTGGTGGCGGGAGCGTTTCCCGGACAGCTATTACCTGGAGCTGGTGCGCACCGGCCGGGAAGGGGAGGAAGACTATCTCCACGCCGCGGTGGAGCTGGCGGCCAATACCGGCACCCCCGTGGTGGCCACCAACGATGTGCGTTTCCTGAACGAGTCGGATTTCGAGGCCCATGAGGCTCGGGTCTGCATCCAGGAAGGCCGCACCCTGGATGACCCCCGGCGGCCCCGCCGCTATTCCCGCCAACAGTACCTGCGCAGTCCCGAGGAGATGGCCGAGCTGTTCGCGGACATCCCCGAGGCCCTGGAGAACAGCGTCGAGATTGCCCGCCGCTGCACCGTGGAAATCGAACTGGGCAAGAACGACCTGCCCGACTTTCCCATCCCGGAAGGTCATACCGCGGAAAGCTATCTGCGCGAGGAATCGGTCCGTGGCCTGGAAGAACGGCTCAAACAGATCTTTCCCCCGGGCACCGAAGACCTGGAAGCCAAGATCCGGCCCTACTACGAACGCCTCGACCGGGAGCTCGAGGTCATCAATTCCATGGATTTTCCCGGCTACTTTCTGGTGGTGGCCGATTTCATCCAATGGGCCAAGGACAACGATGTGCCGGTGGGGCCGGGGCGTGGTTCCGGGGCGGGGTCCCTGGTGGCATACGCGCTCAAGATCACCGACCTGGACCCGCTTGAATTCGATCTGCTGTTCGAGCGCTTCCTCAATCCCGAGCGTGTCTCCATGCCCGACTTCGATGTGGACTTTTGCATGGAAGGTCGCGATCGGGTCATCGAGTATGTGGCGGACAAGTACGGGCGCGAGAAGGTCTCCCAGATCATCACCTACGGCAGCATGGCCGCGCGCGCGGTGGTCAGGGACGTGGGCCGTGTTTTCGGCCATGGCTACAGCTATGTGGACCGGATCGCCAAGCTGATCCCCTTCGAAGTGGGCATGACCCTGGAACGGGCGCTGGAGGAAGAGGAAGAGCTGCGCCAGAACTACGAGGAAGACGAAGAGGTCCGCAATCTCATCGACCGGGCCCTGTCCCTGGAAGGCATGGCCCGAAATGCGGGCAAGCATGCCGGGGGCGTGGTCATCGCGCCTTCCGTGCTGACCGATTACACCCCGCTTTATGTGGAACCGGGCGGTGGCAACCCGGTGACCCAGTTGGACAAGGACGATGTGGAATCCGCCGGCCTGGTGAAATTCGACTTTCTCGGGCTTCGCACCCTGACCATCATCGATCGGGCGGTGCAGATCGCCGATGAGCAGCGCAAGCGGAAAGGGGAGGCGCCCCTGGATGTTGCCGCCCTGCCCATGGATGACCGGCCCACCTTCGATCTGCTCAAGGCCTGCGGGACCACCGCGGTGTTCCAGTTGGAAAGTCGCGGCATGAAGGACCTGATCCGGCGCCTGCAGCCGGACAATTTCGAAGACATCATCGCCCTGGTGGCCCTGTTCCGCCCCGGCCCCCTGCAGTCCGGCATGGTGGATGATTTCATCAACCGTAAGCATGGCCGGGCGGAAGTCACCTATCCCCATCCGGACCTGGAGCCCATCCTCGAGCCCACCTACGGCGTCATCCTGTATCAGGAGCAGGTGATGCAGATTGCCCAGGTGCTGTCCGGCTACACCCTGGGCGGCGCGGACCTCCTGCGCCGCGCCATGGGCAAGAAGAAAGTCGAGGAGATGGCCCGCCAGCGCAAGGTCTTCGTGGATGGCGCCGCCGAGCGGGGCGTGGAGCCCAAGACCGCGGAATATATCTTCGACCTGGTGGAGAAGTTTGCCGGCTACGGCTTCAACAAATCCCATTCCGCCGCCTATGCCCTGCTGTCCTACCAGACCGCCTGGCTCAAGGCTCATTACCCGGCCGCCTTCATGGCCGCGACGCTGTCGGCCGATATGGACCACACCGACAAGGTGGTGGTCCTGATCGACGAATGTCGCAACATGGACCTGACGGTCCATCCCCCGGATGTGAACGCATCCGACAATGCCTTCACCGTCAATGAGGCCGGCGAGATACAGTACGGCCTGGGTGCAGTCAAGGGCGTGGGTCGCTCGGCGATCGATGTGGTGCTGGCTGAACGCCGGGACAAGGGGCCCTTCCGGGATCTGCAGGACCTTTGTCGCCGGGTGGACCTGCAGAAGGTCAACCGGCGCGTGCTCGAAGCCCTCATTCGCGCTGGCGCCATGGACAGCCTTGGCCCCAACCGCGCCAGCCTGATGGCGGCGCTGCCGGAATGCCTGCATCGGGCGGAACAGGACCGCCGGGCCCGCGAGGCGGGGCAGAACGACATGTTTGGCCTCTCGGAGCCTGCCCCCGAGTCGGCCCCGGAAAGCACGGCCATCGCGGAAATCCCCGAATGGGAAGAACCGGACCGGCTCGCGGCGGAGAAGGAAACCCTGGGCCTTTACCTCACCGGCCACCCTATCCGTCAGTTCGAGGAAGAGCTGGAACAGATTGTCACTGCCCGCATCGGCAAGCTGATCGAGGCCGAGCCTGACACCGACAGTGGCTACGGCCGCCGCCGCCAGCGCTTCGT
>NZ_SLKM01000245.1:0-23477 GCF_007134575.1 Natronospira sp. | reverse complement strand
TTCCGCGGCCGAGAAGCCGATCCGTGGCGAAGTGGTCGCCGTGGGTAGCGGCAAGCCCCTGGATAGCGGCGAAACCCGCGCCCTGGATGTGAAGGTCGGGGACAAGGTTCTGTTCGGCAAGTTCGCCGGCACCGAAGTGAAGGTGGACGGCGAGGAAGTCCTGGTGATGCGCGAAGACGACATCATGGCGGTCTTCGAAGGCTGAATGAACCGCGCACCCGGATTGAAACGAAACATCCACTGAAACAAATTTTGAAGAGGTGAACAGCAATGGCTGCTAAAGAAGTCCGTTTTGGCGAAAGCGCCCGCAACCGCATGGTCCGCGGCGTGAACACCCTGGCCGACGCGGTCAAGGTCACTCTCGGCCCGCGCGGTCGCAACGTGGTGCTGGACAAGAGCTTCGGCGCCCCCACCGTGACCAAGGACGGCGTGTCCGTGGCCAAGGAAATCGAGCTGGACGACAAGTTCGAGAACATGGGCGCCCAGATGGTCAAGGAAGTCGCTTCCCAGACTTCCGACCTGGCCGGCGACGGCACCACCACCGCCACCGTGCTGGCCCAGTCCATCCTGCGTGAAGGCATGAAGGCCATCGCCGCCGGCATGGCCCCGATGGAAGTGAAGCGGGGCATCGACAAGGCCGTGAAGGCCGCCGTCGAGGAAATCCGCAAGCTGTCCAAGCCCTGCGATGACGACAAGTCCATCGCCCAGGTGGGCACCATCTCCGCCAACTCCGACGAGGAAATCGGCCGACTGATCGCCGATGCCATGAAGAAGGTCGGCAAGGAAGGCGTGATCACCGTCGAGGAAGGCCAGGGCCTGGAAAACGACCTGGACGTGGTCGAGGGCATGCAGTTCGACCGCGGCTACCTCAGCCCCTACTTCGTCACCAACCAGCAGAGCATGACTGCCGAGCTGGAAGACCCCTACATCCTCATTCACGACAAGAAGATCTCCAACATCCGTGATCTGTTGCCGGTGCTGGAGAACGTGGCCAAGTCCAACAAGCCGCTGATGATCGTGGCCGAGGACATTGAAGGCGAAGCCCTGGCCACTCTGGTGGTCAACAACATCCGTGGCATCGTCAAGGTTGCTGCCGTTAAGGCTCCCGGCTTCGGCGATCGTCGCAAGGCCATGCTGGAAGACCTGGCTGTCCTGACCGGCGGCACCGTGATCTCCGAGGAAGTGGGTCTGTCCCTGGAGAAGGCTACCCTGGATCACCTGGGTACCGCCAAGAAGGTGCAGGTCTCCAAGGACGACACCACCGTGGTGGATGGTGGCGGCGACAACGCCCGCATCAAGGAGCGCGTTGACCAGATCCGTGGCCAGATCGAAGAGTCCAGCTCTGATTACGATCGCGAGAAGCTGCAAGAGCGCGTGGCCAAGCTGGCCGGCGGTGTGGCCGTGATCAAGGTCGGTGCGGCCACCGAAGTGGAAATGAAAGAGAAGAAGGCGCGCGTGGAAGATGCCCTGCACGCCACCCGTGCTGCGGTTGAGGAAGGCATCGTGCCTGGCGGTGGCGTGGCCCTGCTGCGTGCCCGCGTCGGCATCGAGAAGCTGACCGGCGACAACACCGATCAGAACACCGGTGTGGACATCCTGCGTCGTGCCATGGAAGAGCCCCTGCGTCAGATCGTCTACAACGCCGGCGGCAAGCCTGACGTGGTGGTGGCCAAGGTGGCCGAAGGCAAGGACAACTTCGGCTTCAACGCGGCCAAGAATGAGTTTGGCGACATGGTCGAGTTCGGTATCCTGGATCCCACCAAGGTGACCCGGACGGCCCTGCAGAACGCCGCTTCCGTGGCGGCTCTGATGCTCACCACCGAAGCCATGGTGGCTGAGCTGCCGAAGGACGATGACAACGCCGGTGCCGGTGCCGACATGGGCGGCATGGGCGGCATGGGTGGCATGGGCGGCATGATGTAAGACGCCGTTCCATCTCCGCTCATCCTCAGGGATGACTGGAAGGCCCCGCCTGATTTCAGGCGGGGCCTTTTCGTATCCGGATGTCGGCCGTTCTCCTTGGGCCACGCAAAGCACTAGCTTCGTGCTATCTTAGGGAAAGAGCGACCACAAATCGCAAAGGGAGCGGGATGAAAAGCGAGCCCGAGGAAGGCTGGAAAGCACGTTATCACACTGTACTTCAGCAGATGTCGGAGGAGGCCCGGGCGGCTGCGCGGCTCGAAGAGCGTCTGCGCCAGGCCGTCAGCCGGATCGCGGTATTGGGTCTGGGCGGCGATCGCGAATTGGACCGACGCCTGGAACGGCTTCGTCAGGCTATCCACACTGACACGGCCAGCGATGAAGTGCTCTCACTGGTTGATGCCATCAGTGCGCGGGTGCGCCTGCTGGCCGAGACCGCGGGTTCCGAGTCTCATGCCCCAGGTCGTGAGCCTTTGCGGGCCTTGCTGCTGAATCTGCTCACCCTGCTGCGCCGCCTGGACCCCGATGATGCGCGCCTGGCCGGCTTGCTGAGTCGCGTCCATCGGGCGGAAACGCAAGATCTGGCCGCCTTGTCGATGGCGGTGGAGAACCTCCTTACCGAGAAACTGAATGCGGCTTCCGAAGCCGCCCAGCGTGGCGTGTTTGGGCGTTTGCTGGGTGGCAGTCGGGCGCGAAAGGGACAGAGTGTTGAAGCCCTGGAGCTGATTATTGATCGGCTACAGACGCGCTGGCCGGAGCAGGGCTTGCAGGTTCTGGCGCAACGGCTCAAGCAGGAAGGCGGTGATGCCCTGATTCCGGTGGCGGTTGAGCTTGCCGGGATGATGGAGCAGGCCCTGGAGCAACCCGAGGATGACAGCGCGTCCGTCGAGCGGGTGAAGCCGGCGCTGGAGGGGCCAAAGGCCCTGCGCCAGGTACTCTCCGCCCTGCGGTTGCCCGATGAGTTCGCTGACTCAGCCGATGCCCTGGCCCGGCAGGCCGAGGAGGCCTTCAGTGATCCGGATTGTCTGGCCGGCTGGCTGACGGAGTTATCCGGGGTCATTCGCCACTATCGTACCCAGGTGGAACAGGAGCGGAAGGGCTTGCGGGCCTTCCTGGAGAAGACGCTCAATCGCCTGGCGGAACTTGATGGCCATATCGATGCCGAGGACGAGGAGCGTCGCCGCTCCGCAGAGCAGACTCACGAGGTGGATCAGCGCCTCAGTGGTAGTCTCCATGAAATGCAGCGAGGCATTGCCGACAGCCAGGACATGGGTCAGTTGCAGAAGATGATCACGCGGCATCTGGATGCCCTGGGCAAGGGCCTGAAATTACGCCGGCGCCTGGATGACGAACGGGAGCGGGCGATGGAAAGACGTTTTTCCGAAATGCGCGAGCGGGTGGAAGAGCTGGAGCGCGAGAGCGATCAGTTGCGCGACAGTCTGCGTCGAGAGTCACGACGTTCCGTGCTCGATCCCTTGACTCGTCTGCCCAATCGCCAGGCCTGGCGGGAACGCATCGGTTACGAACGGGCCCGTCAGCAGCGCCGCTCCCAACCACTGTCCTTGCTGGTTTGTGCCCTGGATGAGATCAATCTGATCAATGAGCGTCTGGGCCCCGAGGCTGGTGATGTGGCAATTGCCGATTTTGCCGAGAAGCTGGCAGGCAGCATCCGTCCTGGTGATTTCGTGGCCCGCCTGGAAGGGGTGGAGTTTGTGCTCATCCTGCCGGATATGGATGCGGATGCCGCGATTGAACAAGCCAAACGTCTGGGCGGGGAACTGGCCACCGGTGAGTTCACCTATGAAGACATTCCGTTCTCACTCTCCGCATTGTTTGGCGTGGCCAGTTTCGAGGAGGACGACGACAGTCCAGACAAGGTCTTGCGCCGTGCCCGCAGTGCCCTGAGAGAAGCCCGTGAGTCCGGCGAAACCTGTCGCTATGCGCCCAATGGTGTTGGCGCGGAGTCTGGCCGGCCGCCGATGGCCTGAATTCATCCCTTTGTCTTGCTGATGAACCAGCAGTGATGAATCCGGGGGTTTCGCTTGAAATCCTCGGGGATGCTGGCCTTGGTCATATCCTGAATCTTCAGCCCCTGACTGTCGTCGAGTTGCAGGCGGAAATCCCGCCGATTGCAGGAGAAGACCAGCAAGCCATCCGGGACCAGACGGTCCAGGGCGGCCTGAATGAGGGCCGGGTGGTCGCGCTGGATGTCCAGCGTGGTGTCAGTATCGCTGGAGTTCGAGAATGTGGGCGGGTCCAGCAGGATCAGGTCCCAGCGGCCAGTCTGACGATTGAGCCATTCCACGCAATCGGCACGGACCAGACGATGGGCGTCGCCTTTGAAGCCGTTGATCGCCAGGTTGCGTTCCGCCCAGCGCAAATAGTTGCGGTTGAGATCCACGCTGGTGGTGTTACGGGCGCCACCGAGTGCGGCATGGACGCTGGCGGTGCCGGTGTAGGCAAATAGATTCAGGAAACGTTTGCCCCGGGCTTTCTCCCGGAGCCAGGCCCGCACCGGCCGATGGTCGAGAAACAGGCCACTGTCGTTGTAGTCGCTCAGGTTGACGATCAGGCGGGCCGGCCCCTCCTGCACGGTCAATTCCAGCTCCCGCTGGTCCAGTCGATTGTATTGTTCACGGCCTTTTTGCGGTCGCCGGGTCCGCAGATGAATATTCTCGCCCGGGATGTCCAGGGCATGACTGACCGCGGTCAGTCCGGCCGCCAGTCGCCGACGGGCCTTGTCGGCCGGGATCTGCTTGGGTGCGGCGTATTCCTGGACCAGGGCGTGAGCGCCATAGCAGTCCACCGCCAGGGCGAATTCCGGGATGTCGGCGTCGTAGGCTCGAAAGGCGTCGGTCTCCTCTCGACGGGCCCAGCGGCGCAGGTGACGCAGATTTTTCTGCAGGCGGTTCTCCAGGTCTCGACCTTCCCGTGCCGGCGGCGACCATAGCTGAACCAGATGACAGTCAATGGCCCCGTTTCTGAAGCGATGACTGCGACGGCGATCCAGGCCGGTGTAGCGGTCCAGATCGGGCTCCGGCATAAGCATTGCGGCATGCCAGCGCTGGAAGGGCCCTCTCAGCCGTTCACCCAATCGGGTGTAGAGGCTGGGCAGGGCCTTGCGATCCTCCAGGCGTTCTCCGTAGGGCGGGTTGCCGATCACCAGGCCGGATTGGCAATTCGGCGGCGCCTCGAGCACCGTCATTTCCCGGTGGCTGAATACCAGCCAGTCTCCCAGGCCAGCCGCCTGGGCATTGGCGCAGGCAGCCGCAATAGCGTCCGGGTCCTTGTCATAACCGCGCAGAACGCCTGGCAGTGATGACAGTTGCCGCAGCTTGTGGCGCGCCTCGGACAGCAGTCGCTGCCAGTGGTCGGGGTCGTGTTGCGGCCAGCCGGCGAAGCCCCAGTGACTGCGATGGACGCCGGCAGGAATGCCCGCGGCCATCATGGCAGCCTCAATGACTAGGGTGCCGCTGCCACAGAAGGGATCCACGAGGTTGCCCTGTTCGGGCCATCCGGCGGCCATCAGCACGGCCGCGGCGAGATTTTCCTTGATCGGGGCGCTGACGCTGCGGCGGCGATACCCGCGCTGGTGTAGCGGCCCACCCCCGAGATCCCGATACAGGCTCAGACGCTCACCATCGAAATGGGCGTAAATCTGCACATCCGGACGGTCCGGGGTAAGCCTGGGACTTTCCAGTCCCTTGGCGCGGAGCTGGTCGACGATGACGTCCTTCAGGCGTTGCTGGCCGAAGCGGCTGTGGCGCAGCCATCCCCCGGTTCCCCGGAAGTCCATGCCCAGGCTGCCGTCGGGCGGCAATTGGGCAGCCCAGTCCACCTGGTCCACCGTGCTGACAAAGGCGGCGTCATCGTCCGCCGGTCCCTGATGGAGGGGGAGCAGCACACGGGAGGCAACTCGGCTGTGCAGGCAGCAGCGATAAACCCCTTCCAGGTCGGTCTCCACCCGAATCATCCGCCCGCTGCGGCCAGTGACCGGCAATGACAGGGCGGCGAGCTCCTTTTCCAGCCAGGGGCCGCAATGAGGAGGGCAGAGCAGGACCAGGTCCACGATTGACTCCTTGGGTATCTGTGAAAGGCCCAATTGGGGCCGTTGAGCGGGCATGATACCTGATCAATGCCCCTTATCACGGGGGGCCCCATAGGGGGCATTGGCATCCCCCACGCAGAATGTGGATAATGCGTGTGGGTTACGGTTGGACTGGGAGTGTTCAACCAAATCCCCAATTGCTTAAGAATACAAACGCGTTTCCTTTTAGAGGGAGGTTAGATCATGATCAACCGCAAGCAGTTTGCTCTTGCTGCCGCTGGTGCCTTTGCACTGAGTTCCGGTGCCGCCATGGCCCAGGGCAGTGTGGGCGCATACTACGCCGATTTTGGTGACCTGGACGGATTCGGCCTGGAGGCCGATTTCGTGGTTGCCGATCAGTTCCGCCTGTTCGCCGACGTTACTATGCTTGACGAAGGCGATGTCGAGCAGGATATCGTCCGTTTTGGTGGTGGTTACCTGATGCAGATGAACGACCAGATGTCTCTGGAGTTCGGTGCTTCCTTCCAGAACTGGGATTTCAGTAACCCCTTCTTCTCCTTTGACGATGATGCCATCGGTGTTCACGGTGCCCTGAACTACGCGGTCACCCCCGAGTTCACGTTCACGGCCAAGGCCGAGTTCCTGATGTTCGACATGATGGATGACGACGACATCGTGATCGGCCTGCGGGGCAGCTACAACGTGACCCCGGAAATCGCCATTTTTGGTGGTGCCGACATCTACAATCATGACGTGATCGACGAAACCCTGATCCGCTTCGGCGCCAGCTTCAACTTCTGAAGCGGTTGATCGGAATTGAAGGGATTCAGCTTGGCGGGGAGGCCGGATGGTCTCCCCGCTTTCTTTTTTCCTGACCCACCTTGCTGCATCATGGCCGGACTACTTCAGTGAACCGGCATGAGTGATGTGATGGACCTGCCCCCCGCCCCAGCCACCCATCTGAGCGAAAGTCAGCGACGGCAACTGTCAGAGCACGACGGCGATCGCCTGCTGGGAATCAGTCCCTTTTTGGCCTCGGCCTTCAATCGGGATGCCGGTCTCGCTGATTGGCTGCTGGCCGATGAGCGCCTCTCCCGCCCGCAAACTCCGGAATCCATTGTCGAGCGCGCCCAGCCGATAGCCGAGGCCGACAGTGAAGCCGAGCTCATGCGTCGGCTGCGGCAGGCTCGCAATCGGGAGCTGGTGCTGGCCCTCTGGCGTGACCTCACCGGGCGCTCCGAGCTTGCCGAAACCCTGGCGGCAGTCAGTGCCCTGGCGGACTGTCTGATCAGTCTGGCCCACGACTGGGTGGAGGCCGAGCTGCAACAGCGTCATGGTATTCCCCGCGATGGGCAGGGCAATGCGCAGCGCATGGTGGTCCTGGGTCTGGGCAAGCTGGGTGGTGGAGAGCTCAACTTCTCCTCCGATGTGGACCTGATCTTTGCTTTCCCGGAAGCTGGCGAGACGGATGGTGGTCGCGTTCTGGACAATGAGCAGTTCTTCACCCGCCTGGGCCGTCGCCTGATTCGGGTCCTGGATGAGATCACCCCGGACGGCCAGGCCTATCGGGTGGACATGCGCCTGCGGCCCTTCGGCGATAGTGGGCCGCTGGTCATGAACTTCAATGGCATGGAAACCTATTACCAGCTCCATGGCCGGGAATGGGAGCGCTATGCCCTGATCAAGGCCCGCCCGGTCGCCGGGGACCTGGCGGCGGGGGAGGCCTTGATGAAGGATCTTCAGCCCTTCGTCTATCGTCGCTACCTGGACTATTCGGTCTTTTCCTCGCTGCGGGAAATGAAGCAGGGCATCCGCCGCGAGGTCCGCCGCAAGGGCCTGGAGAACAACATCAAGCTCGGGCGGGGCGGCATTCGTGAGATTGAATTCATCGCCCAGTTGTTCCAGTTGATTCGCGGCGGTCGGGAGCCGGAGTTGCGCAGTCGTCGGCTGTTGCCGACGCTTGAGGCCATTGCACGGGCCGGTCATATCGATGCTGACGAAGTTCGAGGTCTGTTGGAGGCCTATGAGTTCCTGCGCATGCTGGAGAATCGCATCCAGGGGCTGCACGATGCCCAGACCCATGAATTGCCCCGGGACGACGATGATCGTCGGCGATTGCTGGCAGCCATGGACGAGGATAGCTGGGAGGCCCTCACCCAAAGGATCGGGGACGTACGCGAAGGAGTAGGGCGTGCCTTTGACGAGGTCTTTGTCGGCCCGGCCCTGCCGGAGGAGCAACGGCAGGACGATGTCTTCGCCGACCTCTGGGGGGAGCGTCTGGATGCCGACACGGCCCGAAAGCTGTTGCGACGCACGGGTTTTTCCGATCCCGAACAGGCCCTGTCGGTACTGGCACAGCTGCGTGCCTCACATGCCGTCCGCCGGATGGGCGAGCGGGGCCGGCAGCGACTGGACCGGCTGATGCCCTCGGTACTGCATCTTGCCGCCGGTCGATCCAACCCCGGTCAGAGCCTGAAGCGCATGGTCTCGGTTCTGGAGGCCGTCGCCACCCGCACAGCCTATCTCTCCCTGCTGGTGGAAAATCCCCGGGCCCTGGAGCATCTCGGCCGCCTGTGCTCGGCCAGCCCCTGGATCGCCGATCGCATTGCCCGTCATCCCCTGTTGCTGGATGAGCTGATTGACCCACGCATCTTTCAGCAGGCCCCGGATCCGGAGGATTACGCCCGCGAACTGGATGAGCTCTTGGCACCGGTCGGCGACGATCTTGAGCGGCTCATGGACGGCTTGCGCGAGTTTCATCAGGCTGCCGTGCTTCGGGTGGCGGCGGCCGATATCAGCGACTGCCTGGATGCACCCGCGGTCAGCGACCGGCTGTCACTGGTGGCCGAATTGATCCTGAAGCGCGTCCTGGACATCGCCCGCAACGGCCTCATCGCCCGTCATGGCCGGCCCCGCTGTAGTGCCCCCGAGCCGCGGGACAGCGGTTTCATCATCGTCGCCTATGGCAAGCTGGGCAGCGCCGAACTCGCCTATGGATCCGACCTGGACCTGGTCTTTCTGCATGACAGTGCCGGTGACGAACAGCAGACCGATGGCGATAAGCCGCTCGACAACGGCCACTTTTTCGCCCGCCTGGCCCAGCGCATCATCCATCAGCTCGCCACACCCACCCCTGCCGGCGTCCTGTACGAGGTGGACACCCGTCTGCGCCCCAGCGGCTCCGCCGGGCTTCTGGTAAGCAGCCTGCAAGCCTTTGAGGCGTACCAACTGGAAAAGGCCTGGACCTGGGAGCACCAGGCGCTTCTGCGGGCCCGTCCGGTGGCCGGTGATCCGGACCTGATGCGGGCTTTCGAACAAGCCCGAAGGACAATCCTGGCTCGTCCCCGGGATTTGGAGGGCCTGCACAAGGATATCCGGGAGATGCGGGCGAGGATGCTGGCCGAGCAGCCGGCGGGCGATGATCTCAAACGCCTGCCCGGTGGCCTGATCGATGTGGAGTTCCTCTGCCAGTATTGGACCCTGCAGCATGCCGTCGACAAGCCGGCGTTGCTGGAGGAAACCGGCACCATTCCCCTGCTGCGAACCCTTGCCGCCAATGACTGCATTGCCAGCGACGAAGCCGAAGCCCTGATCACTGCCGCGTCCGACTTCCGCGCCCACCTTCATGCCCGCACCCTGGCGGGCGAAGCCTCGGACTCCGAGGTGGAGCATCTGGCGGCACACCGCGAACAGGTCACGGCTATTTGGGAGCGGCACCTCGGTGGTTGAGTTGGTTGTTTCAGTGTCGGTGGGATTTGGTTCCGCTTGGCTTTGATGCGACCGAGGAAATCGCGGATAAATCCGCTCCCACGGTGCCTTTAGCGTATGCCGAAGCCGCCGTGGGAGCGGCTTCAGCCGCGATCAAGAGCCTCCGGATCGCACCAAAACACGAGCCTGAACCAAACCTCTCGGCTGGCACCGCCCGGGTGATCCCACCAGGACCGTGGCCGGGACGCCCCCGTCACCGCTATCGAAGGGCACCACCCCAGTCAAAGCCACCGGTCAACCTGACCAGCCGGATTCCCTGTTATAATTCGCCCCGGCCGACTCCCCGGCCGGCAGGCAAATCACTCAATCCAGGAGGTCATCGTGGCGCAGAGCAAGGCCCAGGGTATCGCCCGGGATCAGGCGACCCCCAACGATCGCAAGCATTACGAAGTCACCCGGGATGATCTGCCCGTTCACTGCCCGATGCCCGGCATGAGCCTGTGGAACTCCCACCCCCGGGTCTATATCCCGGTGGCTGAGAAGGGCGAAGCCCGCTGCGGCTACTGCGGCGCCCTTTACGTCCTCAAGGACTGACCCCTCTTGTCCGCCCCATCGCCGACGGTCCTGTTCGTGCCCGTCAGCGGGTCGGGCGGATCCGGCGAGTATTACCGCTGTCTGGCCATCGCCCGGGCCCTGACGGGCCTGTGCCCCGACGCCCTGGTGCATTTCGTGGTCAGCCACGAAGCCAGGCTGGAGCGGGACCCGGCCTTTCAGTATCACGAGCTGCCCGACAGCCCCACCCGCGCCGTTCATGAGACCGTCGAGCACATTCGCGGCCTGTCCCCTGATCTGGTGTTCTTCGACTCCGCCGGCCGCATGGCCCAGTTCCGGGCAGCGCGCGAGAGTGGTGCCCGGGTCGTCTGGCTGAGTGATCGCCCTAACAAGCGGCGCAAGGCCTTCCGCCTGCGCATGATGCCGACGCTCGACCTGCATCTGATGGCCGCGCCCGGCGAGGCCGAACCCCGACTGGGTCCCTGGCATCGCCTCAAGCTGCGACTCTTCCCCCATCTGGCCACCCGCTTTTTCAGCGGCATTGCCCCGAGCGTGGACAGCGCCCGCCGACGCGAACTCTGCGAGGAACTGGGCCTGCCACAGGAGGACTATGTGGTGCTGGCCCCGGGCGGTGGCGGCTATCACTATCGGGGCCGGCCGGTACCGGAGATCATGCTGGGCGCCGCGGCAAAGGTCAGCGAGGCCACCGGCCTGGCCTGTGTCATGGTCATGGGGCCCCAGTATCAGGGTGAGGTGAACGACCATGAGGACCATGAGCGGGTGCGCGTGGTTTCCAGCCTGCCCACCCAGGATCTGACCCAGCTACTCCATGGTGCCCGCCTGGCGGTGATCGGGGCCGGCAGCATGATGACCGCCCAGACCCTGTCCATTGGCGTGCCGGCGGTCATGGTCCCGGCCGGCGGTGATGATCAGCCGCCCCGGATCGCCGAGTTCTCCCGCCGTGGCCTGGCCAGTGCTGCCGAGATGGATGAACAGGCCATCGCCGATGCCGCCATCGCCCTGGCTCAGGACGAGTCCCGCCGCCATGCCCAGCAGACCGCGGTCCGCGATGCCGGTATGCGTAATGATGTGGATGAGGTGGCGAAGGATCTGCTGGTTCTGCTCCGCCAGCGGTAACTATTGCCCCGCTGTAGGCGCGGATTTATCCGCGCCTACAGCGGGGTAGTAGAGGGCGTGCTGGTTCGCGACAGGGCTTCGCCGAAGCCCAGCTCCCACGGCTAGAATCTGCCAGCTCGCAGCTCGCAGCTCGTAGCTCGTAGCTCGCTGCTCACTTCACATGCTTGCCTCCGGTCCAGCCCCCCTTGGCGAGCACTTCCTTGCCCAGCTCAATCGCGCTATCTTCCAGGTCGGTGGCCATGGAGTCGTTCCAGCGGTTGAGGAAGCCGTAGAGGGAGATGGCACCGAGAATCTCCACGATCTGATCTTCGTCCCAGTGCTCACGCAGGCGGGTGAAGATTTCTTCATCCACGGCATTGGGGACGGAACCGGCAGCCAGGGCAAAATCCAGTGCGGCGCGTTCGGCTTCGCTGTAGTGGGGGCTGGTTTGGTACTCCCAGACCGCGTCGACCTTCTCCTTGGGGATACCCTTGATCTGGGCGGCGACCAGGGAATGGGCCTCGCAGTACTGACAGCCTGCGGCCCGGCTGGCGAAGTAGGCGATCAGTCGCTTGAAGCCCGGGTCCACGGCACCCTGGGGATCCATTACCGCCCGGGTCAGCTCACCGAAGGCTTTTACCATCTTCGGTCGGCGCTGCATGGTGAGCAGGCTGTTGGGGACGAACCCGAGAATATCCTCGAAGACTTGGAAATCCTCGGCCAGCTCGGGGGTGGCATCCTTGGGCAGAGGCTTCATATAGGCCATGGTGTCGGCTCCTGTTGGCATGCTGAAAAGTAGATTGGTCAGCATCGGGGACGCCGGTGACGGCGAAAAATTACTACTGCGCCATCAATGCATCCAGTTTTTCGGTGACTTCGGCCACGGTGATCCGCTCCATGACCTGCGGGTCGCGCACTCGCGTGCCCCAGCGGACGTCATCAACCCCTTTACCGGTCTCGGCCTTGAGGGCTTCTGGATAGTGATTGACGCACCACTGGCGGCTGAAATAGGGACCGGTGCGATCGGGATTGGAACTGGCATAGAGGCCGATCACCGGGGTGCCGGCGGCGGTGCCCATGTGCGCGGGGCCGGAGTCCGGGCAGAGTACCGCCCGGGCCCGGCGAATCAGGGCGAACAGTTGCTTTAGACCGGTCTGGCCCACCAGGTTGGCGGGCTGATGGTGGCAGTGGCCCATGATGGCCTCGGCCATGTCCCGCTCCCGGTCCGTGGGTCCGCCGGTGATGATGGTGCCCAGACCATGGTGCCGGGCCGCGTGGTCGATCACCGCGGCATAGCGTTCCGGCCGCCAGTCGCGGAAGTTGCGCGACCGCTGACTGGAGCAGGGGCTGAGGATCAGGGCGGGGCCCTGATCGGGGATATGTTCGCGGGCGAAAGCCTCGTCGGCCTCCGGGACCGGGATGTCCCAGCGCGGTCGACTGATGTCGGCGCCAAGCTGGGCCGCGAATGCCAGCAGGCCTTCCATCACATGCTGTTGCGGCCGGGCGGGGATGGCCTCGTTGGTGAACAGCCACTGCCAGTCCCGGGCGCGAGCGCGGTCAAAGCCGATCCGGCGGCGGGCCGGAATCCGGCGGCTGGCCAGGCTGGCGCGCAGGGCCACCTGCATGTGCAGCAGGGCATCGTAGTCTCGTCCGGCCAGGGTCTGGCCGAGGGCTCGATAGCCGGACCATCCGGCCTTCTTGTCGAAACTGATAAACTCCACCCCTTCGATGTCGCCCACCAGGCTGGCTTCCAGTTTGCCGATCACCCAGGTAATGGGGGTATCCGGCCAGCGGTCCTGGAGGGCGCGAAGTACTGGCACTGTGTGGCAGACATCGCCAATGGCGGACAGGCGCAGCATGGCGATGGCGCGCGGTGCATCGCTGGAAGGGTAATCGGCGCTCATGAATTCTGAATCCCTGTTTCTAAGCCGGCAGGAAAGCTGCCTCATGCTAGCGGATGACCGCCGCCTGGGCCACCCGAAGCCCGAGCACTTCGAGCCCCGATGGTGGCAGGGGGCGGGTCGGGTGATTGGCGAGGCCAAGGGGCGGGGCAGTGCCTGGTTTCTGAACATCGACACCGAGCAATGGGTTCTACGTCATTATCGTCGGGGCGGCATGGTGAGCCGCTGGGTTGAAGATACCTATCTCTATACCGGCGCCGAGCGTAGCCGGCCCTTTCGGGAGCTGCGTCTGTTGCGGGCAATGGAAGCGCGGGGCCTGCCTGTTCCTGCCCCTGTTGGTGCCTGTCTCAGCCGCCAAGGGCTGCTTTACCGGGCAGACCTGATTAGCGTGCGGGTGCCGGGACAGCCCCTGTCCAAACGGTTGATGGAGGGTGACAGTGATCCCGGCCTGTTCCGGCGGGTCGGTGAGGTAATCGGACGCTTTCATGCCGAGGGCATATTCCATGCGGATCTCAATGCCCATAATATTCTGGTGGAAGGGGAGTGTGTCCATTTGATCGATTTTGACCGTAGCCAATGGCGCCGGCCCGGTCACTGGCAACGCCGCAATCTGGAGCGATTGCAACGCTCGGTGAAAAAAATCCTGGCGTCTGACTGGGCAGAAGAAGCTCAATGGCAGCAAGCCTGGCTGGCCCTGGAACAGGGCTGGCGGGATGTCATCAAAAAGGGTTGATAACGAGAATGAATATCCTGCGTGGTGTGTTGAGCCAGATCATCATCATTCCGGCCACGGTGGTGCTCATCGTGCCCATGATGTTGACCGCCCTGATCAAGCTGCTGGTGCCCAATCGGCGCTTTCGGCGTTTTGGAACCCGGATTGTCATCGGCATTGCCGAGATCTGGGCCTGGCTGGTGGTCCGAACCTTCAGGTTAGTGCTGCAGACCCGCTATGAAGTCAGTGGTGATCTTGATGTGGATCGGCAACACAGTTACATGCTGATCTGTAACCACCAGAGCTGGGTGGATATTCCGGTCCTGATTGAGGTCTTCGATGGCCGTGCCCCCTTCTATCGTTTTTTCCTGAAGCAGGAGCTGATCTGGCTGCCGTTGCTGGGCATGGCCTTCTGGGCCCTGGAGTATCCTTTCATGAAGCGTTACTCCAAGGCCGAGATCAGGAAGAACCCGGAAAAGCAGGGACGGGATCTGGAAGCCACAAAGATCGCCTGTGAGCGGATGCGCGGGCTGCCCGCAACCATCATCAACTACCCGGAAGGCACCCGCTTCACCTGGGCCAAGCATGAAAAGCAGGACTCACCGTTCACCAATCTCCTGCGTCCCCGTGCCGGGGGCATCTCCTTCGTGCTTAGCGCCATGAATGATCAGCTCGATGGCCTGATCGATGTCACCATTCGTTATCCGGGCGGCAAGCCGGGCTTCTGGCAATTCCTCTCCAACCGCGTTCCCCGTGTTCAGGTGCATGTCCGCAAGCTGCCCATCCCGACCGAGATGACTCAGGGCGACTACCAGAATGACCCGGAATTCCGGGCCCGCTTTCAGCAGTGGGTCAATCAGCTCTGGGAAGAAAAGGATCAGCGCCTGGAAAAGATGAAGGATTAGCCTCGCGCGGGGGGCGTCGAGAGGAAAGAAAAAGCGGCCTCGCGCAAAGTCGCCAAGACGCAAAGAAAGAAAAATCATATTGCTCGCGCAGAGACGCTGAGACGCAGAGAGGTTGCCTTTGTGGGAGGGAGCTTCTGGTCTGTGGGAGAGGCTTTAGCCTCGACAGTGCCATCAGCTGGTGGACATCGAGGCTAAAGCCTATCCCACAACATAACCCCCTCTGCGTCTCTGCGCGAAATAGCTTTTGAATTTTTGAATTTCTTTGCGCCTTGGCGCCTTTGCGCGAGGCTATCTTTTCTTTTGCCGTTTCTCGTGCTTTCGGTGTTCGGTGGTCTTGAAGCGGTTGTGGGTCCAGAGGTATTGCTCCGGGACGCGGCGGGCCTCGGCTTCGATAAGGCTGTTGACGGTGGCGCCGTCCTGTTCCGGACTCATCTCGGCCATGCCCTCGATGGGGGAATCAATGCGCAGCTTGTAGCCTTGTTTATCCGGCAGTCGCTCCACCCAGAAGGGCATGACCGTGGCGCCGCTGATGCGGGCGAGGCGATGGGTGGCCGGGTTGGTGGGGGCAGGGACGCCGAAGAAGGGCACGGTGACAGCGTTCGCTCCCTGGTAGCCCTGGTCGGGGGCATACCAGACGGTCATGTTTTGCTTCAGGCTCTTCAGCAGTTCTCGCACCGAGTCCCGTGGGATGGCCTTTTCGAAGTGGGCCTCGCGCCGGCGCTTGCTGATGTATTCCAGCAGTTCGTTGCGATTGGGCCGATACATGAGATGAAAGGGCCGGTAAAGAGAGAGCAGCCGGCCGCCGATTTCAAGGGTGGTGAAATGGGCAGACAGCAGAATGGCGCCCTTGCCTTTGTCCAGGGCCGCATCCAGATGCTCCAGGCCCTCGATCTCCACCAGACCCTTGAGGCGTCGGTCGGAAGCCCACCAGCACATGCCGATCTCGAACAGAGCGATGCCCAGGGCCTCGAAATGTTCCCGGATCAGTTGCTGACGCTTTTCTTCCGACCAGTCGGGGAAACAGACCCGCAGATTATATTCCGCCACCCGCTGGCGACGGCCCGCGAGCTTCTGCATCAGCCGACCAAGGACACGCCCCACCCGAATCTGAGCCCCATAGGGCAGGAGGATGGCTACCCGCAACAGACTAAAGGCCAGCCAGCCAATCCAGTAACGGGGGTGTAGAGGGGCTTTCATGTTGTTGTCACTCATCCTATTGATCTTGCCACAGGCAGAGAAAAAGAAAACACCAAAAGGCGGCCTCGCGCAAAGACGAAAAGACGCTAAGAAAACCAAAAGTGTATTTTCCCCTGAGGCGCTGAGATACTGCTATTCTGGTGCCGCTCCCACAGAGTAGTCACCCCACTCAAAGCCAACCCTCCGCGCCTCCGCGGTAAAAATGGTTTTGAATTTCTCTGCGCCTTTCCGCGAGGATGCATTTTTCTTTCTACCTGGTGATGTTCATCGTCCACCCAGATAACGGGCCTTGCGCCAGCGTTTGTGGAGTTTGGTCTTGAAGCGGTCGAAGGACCAGAAGTATTGCTCGGGCATCTGCCGGATCTGCTCTTCCAGGATGGCGGTGGTCCTTTCGGTGTCGGCCACCGGGTCGTCGCCGGGAAAGTCTTCCAGGGCCGGCAGCAGGTGCAGGCGGTAGCCACGGGCACCCGGCAGGCGCTCCGGGTAGAAGGGCACCACCGGGCTGCCGGTGGCCTTTGCAATGCGGGCGGTGGCGGTATTGGTGGGCGCCGCCAGGCCGAAGAAGGGAATCATGGCGTGGTTGCCGCGGGTGTAGGCCAGGTCGGGGGCATACCAGACGCAATGGCCTTCCTTCAGTCGGCGCATCAGTTGCCGGATGCTGTCGCTGGGGATGACGCCATCGAAGTGGCGGCGTCTTGAGCGATGCACCACGTATTCCAGTACCGGGTTCTTGTTGGGCCGGTACATGAGGTGAAAGGGGGTGAACAGGCCCAGCAGGCGGCCACCGATCTCGAAGCTGGTGAAGTGGGCACTCATGATCAGCACACCCCGGCCCTGGGCCTTGGCGGCCTCCAGATGTTCCAGACCCCGGACCTCCACCAGTCGCCGCAGACGGCGGTCGGAGGCCCACCAGCCCAGGCCAAGCTCGAAGATACCCACGCCGACCGATTGAAAATGAGCCTTTGCCAGTCGACGGTGTTCGGACCGGGATTTTTCCGGGAAGCAGCGGCGCAGATTGGCATAGGTGAACAGCCGCCAGCGCCAGGCAAGGTAATACAGGCCACGACCGAGTGTCCGGCCCATCGCCACCAGCAGGGGATAGGGCAGCAGCAAGAGCAGTCGAAGCAGGCCCAGTCCCAGCCAGGCGGGCCAGTAGAGCGGGGATAGGGGCAGGCGGGGCGGGGTCGGCTCTTTTTTTGACATGACCGGATTATAGCGCTTCGCGTCAGGCCTGTTGAGCACGGTGGCTGTGCATGGTCAGCCGTGGAAACCGCTTGCCCCGTGCTATCATTCCCGCCCTGATTGGACCGCATTCAAAGGGGTTTTCGCGTGGAGCTGCCGGATTTCGCCAACGCCCGGGTGATTGTCCTGGGTGATGTGATGCTGGATCGCTACTGGCAGGGTCCGACCGGGCGAATTTCGCCCGAGGCACCGGTGCCGGTGTTGCGGGTTGATGCCGAGGAGGCCCGTCCGGGGGGTGCGGGGAATGTGGCTTTGAATCTGGCCGCCCTGTCGGTGAAAACCGAACTGCTGGGCTGCGTGGGCCGCGACGAGCCGGGTGAATGTCTTGCCGAGCGCCTGGATGCTGCCGGCATTGGTCATCGCCTGAGCCACTGGGATCGCCCCACCATTACCAAGCTGCGTGTAATCAGTCGTAACCAGCAGCTGATCCGTCTGGATTTCGAGGATGCCCGGCCGGCCGCGGCGCCCGCTGATCTGGAAAAGGCATTCGAGCGCAGCCTGGGTGACGGCGATGTGGTCGTGCTGTCGGATTATGCCAAGGGCGCCCTGTCCGGCGTGGAAACCCTGATCCGCCTGGCCCGCGACCGTGGCCTGCCGGTCCTGGTCGATCCCAAGGGCACAGACTTCAGTCGTTACCGTGGTGCCACATTGCTGACCCCCAACCTGGGCGAGTTTGAGGCCGTGGTGGGGGCCTGCCCGGATGAGCAGACCCTGGTGGAGAAGGGCGAGCTGCTGGTGCAGACCCTGGATCTGCAGGCACTGCTGGTGACTCGCAGTGAGCGGGGCATGACGCTCATCCGGCCCGGCTTCGATCCCCTGCACCTACCGGCGCGGGCCCGTGAAGTGTTTGATGTCACCGGTGCCGGCGACACCGTGATCGCCATGCTGGCCGGGATGCTTGCCGCCGGTGAAGATCTGGCAGCGGCTGCTCGTCTGGCCAATCTTGCCGCCGGACTGGTGGTGGGCAAGCTGGGGGCGGCGACCGTGACGCCCTCGGAATTGCGTCTGGCCATGCACGATGCCGGTGCGCCGGAGGCGGCGGTGATGGATGCCTATACTCTGGAACATGCCATCCACCATGCCCGTGAGCGGGGGGAGCGGGTGGTCATGACCAACGGCTGTTTCGATATTCTGCATGCCGGGCATGTGAGTTATCTGCGCAAGGCGCGTGCCCTGGGTGATCGTCTGGTGGTGGCGGTCAATGACGATGATTCCGTCCGCCGCCTGAAAGGCGAACAGCGCCCCATCAATCCCCTTGCCCAGCGCATGAGTGTATTGGCCGGCCTGGAAGCGGTTGACTGGGTGGTGCCGTTCTCGGACGACACGCCGGAACACCTGATTTGCAAACTTCTGCCGGATTTACTGGTCAAGGGAGGAGACTACCGGCCCGAAGATATTGCCGGTCATGATTGCGTGGTGAGAAACGGGGGCGAGGTTCGGGTGCTGGACTTCATCGATGGTCTCTCCACCAGTGCCATCCTTGCCCGGGCAAGCGGGCGTGAGCAAAGCTGAACAGCGCTGACATGAGTCGACTGCTCTACAATGCCGCCCTGGCGGCGCTGATGCCGGTGGCCTTCCCCTATCTGGAATGGCGGGCCCGACGCCAGGCGGGGCTGGGCGATGCCTGGCGGCAGCGTCTGGGTTGGGTAGAAGATCGACCTGCCGGTGATGGGCCCATCTGGGTTCATGCGGCCAGTGTCGGCGAGGTGCAGGCGGCCTTGCCCCTGTTGCGTGCCCTGGATAATGCCATGCCGGACCGGCGCCTGGTGGTGACCACCTTTACCGCCGCCGGTGCCCGGCGGTTGGCCGAATCCGCAGGCGACCGCGTGATTTGTCTGACCCTGCCCTATGATCTGCCCGGGCCGGTCAACCGCTTCCTGGACCGGGTCCGCCCCGCCGCTCTCCTGGTGACCGAAACCGAACTCTGGCCCAATCTTTTCCATGCCGTGCATGCGCGTGGCATACCGCTGATGCTTGGCAGTGCCCGATTGAGTGAGCGGGCCTTTCGTCGTTATCAGCGTCTCAGTGGACTGCTGGCGGAAACCGTTTCCCGCATTGATCTGATTGCGGCTCAGAGTGATGGCGATGCCGAGCGCTTCCGGGCCTTGGGTGCCGCCACTGAGTGCGTGGAGACCATGGGTAATGTGAAGTTTGATCTCCATGCCTCCAGTTCCGTGGCCGAGCGGGGCACCGGCTTGCGGCGGAGCCTATTTGGGGACCGGCCGGTCTGGATTGCCGGCAGCACGCGGCAAGGTGAAGACGAGCAGATCCTGGACGCCTTCGAGCAGGTTCGCCAGGATCATGGTGATGCCGTCCTGGTGCTGGCACCGCGTCATCCTGAACGGGGCGCTGCCCTGCGCCAACTGGTCAAGGCCCGTGGCCTGGTGTCGGCGCAGCGGAGTGCCGAGCAATCGGCCGATGGAGTCGATGTCTATATCGTCGACACTCTGGGCGAGTTGATGACCTTCTATGCGGCCGCGGACGTGGCCTTCGTGGGCGGCAGCCTGGTGCCGGTGGGCGGTCACAATCTGTTGGAGCCCGTGGCCCTGGGTGTGCCCGTCCTCACCGGCCCCTACCATGACAACGCCATGGATGTGGCGGAATTGCTGATGGGGGCGGGTGCCGTTCGCCGGGTGGGCGGCGCGGATGAACTGGCCGCGAGGGTCAGTGAACTGTTGGCGGACGGTGAAGCCCGGGCCCGCCAGGCGGCGGCAGGCTGGAAAGTGATTGAAGCCAATCGGGGGGCTGTGGACCGCCTGGTGACTCGCCTGGCTCGCTTGATGGGTGAGGAGCTGCTGACCTAGCCGGGCCTTCCATGGGAAGGCCCGACGGGTCTCGGCCAGCTTTTAAGTGCGGGGCTCAAGCCCTTCCATGTCCAGCTCTTCGGGATCGATTTCCTCATCATCGACCATCGCCCCGGGCGAAGCACCCAGCAGGGCGTTGATTTCCATGATGTCGTTGGCATTGAGGGCGCCGGTGGCGACCCGCAGGCGCATCTTGTTCAGCAGGAAGTCGTAGCGGGAGCGGGCGTAGCTGGTCTGGGCCTCGAACAGGGCCCGACGGGCGTCCAGCACATCGACGGTGGTTCGGGTACCGACTTCAAAGCCCGCCTGGGTGGAAGTCAATGCGGTTTGACTCGACTCCACCGCCTGGGCGAGGGCGCGCACCCGTGAACGCTCCGAATGCACCCCAAGATAGGCATCCCGCGCTTCCCGCTCGGCCTGGCGGGCCAGACGTTCCACTCGGCTGGTCTGGGCCAGCATGCGCTGACGGGCTTCCGTGGTCTGGGAGCTGACCCGTCCGCCGGAGAACAAGGGCACATTGAGCTGTACCTGGACCTGGTAAAGTTCCTGCTCGAAGAAATCCGGCTGTCTGAAATCCTGTTCGTCGATACGTGTCTCGCCGCTGCTTTCAACATCCGAATAACTGGCGGTCAGCTCGAGGGTGGGATAGTGACCGGCCCGGCTCTGGGCGAGGCTTTTCTCGGCAGCCTCCAGGTCAAAGCGTGCCGCCACCACATTGAGATTGTTGGCCTGTGCCTGAATGACCCAGGCTTCGGGGTCCGCCGGGACGGGCAACTGGAGGTCCATGTCATCGATGGGGGCGGCGATCTCCCCAGGGTAAATGCCGATGATCTCCCTCAGCCGCTCCCGGTAGACATTCACATTGCGTTCGGCACTGATTCGGTCGGCAACGGCCTGGTCGTAGGCGGCGCGAGCCTCCTGGACATCGGTGATCGCCACCAGACCGACTTCGAAACGGCGTTCAGCCCGGTCCCGCTGCCGCAGGATGGCTTCCTCGTTGGCTTCAGACGAGGCGAGCTGATCCAGGGCCGCGAGCAGGTCGAAATAGCCTTCCGCGGTACGGATGGCCAAATCCTGCATGGCGGCTTCGAAGTCGGCCTCCGCGGCCGCCACTTCAGCCTGGGCCCGGCCCATTCCCTGGAAGGCGCCCCAGTCGAAAATGACCTGACTGAGATCGAGTGAGTAAGTGGTGGTGGTGTCGTCGGAGCGCGCCGCATCCAGCGGCACCTGTCCAGCCTGGCTCACTCGTCTTTCCCGGGTGCGGTCCTGATAGGAGACCGTCAGTGACAGTTGGGGCAGGAGGTTGGCCCTGGCCTGGGGGTAGGCCTCGCGAGCGGCGTCACGGTTGGCGCGGGCCTCCCTGATGGCCGGATCATTCTCCACTGCCAGCTCGTAGATCTGCAGCAGGTTCATCATTTCAGACTCGGCTTGTGCCTCGGCGAGAGGGGCCGACAGGCCGAGCAGGCACAGCGCGAGGATCAATGGCCGAAGTGACATGGTCACGACTCCTTATGCGATTTGGTGTTGTAGGTGACTATATCAGCTGATCTGAAAAATGCAAGTCAGTGGATCATGGGCCGGCATTTCAGCCCTCATGAGTAGCGGGGAATGTCGTCATCCACTTCCTGTGACCAGGCGTCGATGCCACCCAGAAGATTGGAGACATCTTCAAAGCCCTGTCGTTCCAGGAAGTCGGCCGCCATGGCACTGCGGACGCCGTGGTGGCACATGACGATGAGTGGCCGTTGGCGTGGGATACGATCCAGGCACTGGGGAAGCTGGGCGAGCGGAATGTGCAGGGCCCCGTCCACAGCCGCCAGGGCCAGCTCGGATGGCTCACGGACATCCAGCAGGCTGGCCTGGCCGGATTGCAGCAGCTTGTGGGCCTCTCGGGCGGGCAATTCTTGCATTGGACTGCACCCCTCTCCGCGGGTGGCAGTGGGCGGCGTCAGAGCTCGAACACGCGCGGGTCGAAGGCGTTCAACAGGGCCGGCAGATTGGTTTCAAAGAGATGCTCCCGGGCCCAGTCATCCTCGGCCATGCGGGTGATCAGCTGTGCTTCCATGGCCGGTGCGCGGCCGGTGACCACGAACAGTCGTCCGCCCACGGTCAGTTTTTCCCGAAAGCTGTTGTGCAGACTGGGCATGGAGCCGGTAACCACGATGACGTCAAAGCGTTCATCGGTCCACTCCAGGGTGCTGGATTCCTGGACCTGACCACGAACCTTTTTGGTGTCGGTCGCCTTCCAGTTGGCTTCGGCCTGTTTGACCAGATCCTCGAAGCAGTCAACGCTCAGCACCTGTCCGCCGAGGGCGCCAAGGCAGGCGGCCAGATAACCACTGCCCGTGCCCACCTCAAGCACCCGGTCGCCCGGCTGCACATTGACTGCCTGGAGCACGCGGCCCCCGACCTTGGGCTGCATCATGATCTGGCCATGGTCCAGCGGGATATTGGCCTCGGAGAAGGCCAGTGCGCGATAGGCTGAGGGCACGAAGTCCTCGCGCGGCACGGTTTCCATCACCTCCAGCACCCGAGGATCAAGGACTTCCCAGGCGCGGACTTGATGTTCCACCATCAGGTGGCGGGCTTCACGGTCGGTCTGCAGGCTAAACGGCGTCTGTTCCATGGCTTTTGGTCTGCGTTAGAGGCGGCTTCGGGGGCCGCCAAGGATAAGGCGGCGGCCCCCGCAAGGCAAGTGTCTTCAGCCCCCGTCCGCGTCTTCAAAGCAGTGGAAGTTGGCTGCTGGCCTTTCCCCCTGGCGCTGGAAGGAGCCGCCAAGGCATATCAACGAGGCGTCGCCGGCGGCGGCTTCCAGGGCCGCGCTCTGGCCACTGGCGCTTAGCAGCTGGGGTGGCTGGAAAGGCGCAATCACCAGGCTGCCGTTCTCAACCTGCAACAGGGCGATACCGTCCCGGGTATGGCTCTGATCCTGATCGTCGGTCAGATTCTCGAAGCGACCAAAGACAACGATGCCGTCGTCGATATGGCTCAGCCCGGTAATGCGACCGTCCGCCCGGAAGTCGCTGCTGATGGCATCGCCGTCACCCTCACCGTCGTCCAGCCCCAGACGCCAGCTGCCGTTTTCTCGCCAGGCGAGGGCCAGTTCGTCGCCGATCCGGGTCATGCGTGCCCCTTCTTCGCTGCCCGGTGCCCAGCCGAGGAGCTCGCCGGTGCCGGCGTCAAAGGCGGCCAGACCCTGCCGGACTTCGTCTTCATCGTTTTCCCGGACAGCATTGAACTCACCGGCCACATGGACCCGATTGCCCAGGACGTGCACATCACGGACCCGTCCATCGGGGCCATCGCCCATACGCCAGCCACCGTCGAGGTTGCCGTTGGCATCCATGGCCGCAAGCCGGTCGACTGAGCCTT
>NZ_SLKM01000079.1:0-7384 GCF_007134575.1 Natronospira sp. | reverse complement strand
GACCGCTTCGACAATGTCTGGTGCCACGGCGATTACGCTGAACTGACCGAGCGGGAGACCATGGTTATCTACGGTCGCTCGGACGCTGTTCTCAATCCCGGGGGTGTTCGCATCGGGACTGCCGAGATCTATCGGCAAGTGGAGAAAATGGACGAGGTAGTGGAATCCATTGCCGTGGGTCAGAACTGGAAAGACGACCAGCGCGTGGTGCTATTCGTGGTACTCAAGGAAGGCCTGAGCCTGAACGATGAACTGGCGCAACGCATCCGCAAGACCATCCGCGCCAATGCCACTCCGCGACATGTACCGGCCAAGATCCTTGAGGTGCCAGCCATTCCCCGCACCGTGAGCGGAAAGATCGTGGAACTGGCGGTTCAGCAGATCATTCACGGCGAGGACGTGAAGAACAAGTCAGCCCTCGCCAATCCGGAAGCATTGGAACATTTCCGTGAGCGCCCAGAGCTTGCCCAAGACTGAGTTGGAAACAAATGGCGGGAACAGCCCACTGGCTCGCTGGAAAGCCGACCTGGCTGCGGGTTTCGAATATGACGCCGCTCAGGAGCAGGCGGTTGAAGCCCTGGATGAGCTGCACCATGCCCTTTGCCAACACCGGCCAGGCTGGCTGGAGAGGCTCAGGAGCGGCCTGTTCGGTCCATCCCGGGATCTGAGTCCTGTCACCGGACTTTATCTCTGGGGTGGCGTGGGCCGTGGCAAGACGCACCTGGTGGACCTGTTTCACGACAGCCTGCCCTTCCCACAGAAGCGGCGGCTTCATTTTCATCGTTTCATGCGCCAGGCCCATGAGGGCCTGAAACGATTCGGAGACCGTCAGGACCCCCTGGAAGCCGTGGCCGATGAAGTGGCGCGGGATACGCGAGTGCTCTGTTTCGACGAGTTCTTCGTCTCGGACGTCGCCGATGCCATGATCCTGGGCACGCTCATGGGGGCCTTGTTCCGTCGTGGTGTCACCCTTGTGGCAACCTCCAACATTCCCCCCGACCGTCTTTATGAGGGGGGCTTGCAGCGGCAGCGCTTTCTGCCGGCCATCGATGCCATCAAGCGCCATACCCGGATCATGAACGTGGATAGCGGGGTGGATTATCGCCTTCGTGTGCTGGAGAAGGCGGAGATCTATCATGCCCCCCTGGACGCGGAAGCCGATGAACGCTTGAGGGACAGCTTTTCCCGTCTTGCCCCCGACGGCCGATACGACCTGGACTCTCTCGCCATCGAGGGACGGGAAATTCCGGTCATCGCCGACGGCGACGGCGTTGCCTGGTTCGATTTCCCGGCACTGTGCGAAGGCCCGCGAAGTCAGAATGATTACATGGAGCTGGCCCGCGAGTACCACACGGTCCTGATCGCCAATGTACCGGTGATGGACAGAACCAGGGAGAATGCGGCCCGCCGCTTCATTGCCTTGGTGGATGAATTCTACGATCGCAACGTGAAGCTTATTGTTTCCGCTGAAGCGGAACCGGAAACCCTCTATCAGGGGCAACGGCTGAGATTCGAATTCCAACGGACGATCAGTCGGCTGCAGGAAATGCAGACACGTGAATATCTGGCCCTCCCCCACCTGCCTTGAAGGGAGGGCTCCAATCAGGAGTGAGATGTAATGCCTCATGATGAAATGACGCCCCAGCAGCGGGAGCAGTTGACCCGATGGGTGGAATCCGTTTGCCAGGATCTGGCGCGCCGTCTGGTGCAGCGTGAGATCCTTGGCAAGGACACGCGAGTGGAGAGCCGCTGGGTCTGGCCTGGCAGGCTGGTCATTGGTGTGGCTTTCGAGAAATCCAATCCGGCGCAGAGCAAACTCTGGGTCGTGGGCGGCGAGCAGATCACGCCTGACTTTGTTGCCCTGAAGGTGGCCCGCAATCCCCGTGAAGTTGCCCGGCACCTTGCCCTCGACTGGCAAGCCAAGGGTGCACGGCTGGCCAGTGCCGGGGACGCGAAGGAAGGTGAGGAGCAGGGCCAGCTCGACTGGGGCTCCATGGATCAGTCCCTGCAGGAGCAGGCGGAACTCATGTACGCCCTGGCCGAGGATGACAATATGTGGCCGAATCTCGAGGACGAGCCAGGCGCGGGGAGCGACCGGAAGGATTGATGGAGACCGAGGGGCGAATTGGCAATCAATTCGCCCCTCGGCGGTTTCGGCATAAGCGGCTGCTAACGGGCACGCCCCTATCCAGCCATACAGTCAGTCTCTTTATAGACTCACCCTAGCCCATTCCGGCCACACGGCTGCCTTCTTCCCGCATCAGACCCAGGCTGTCGAACTCATCCACCCGGATGGCTTCGCGCCGGGCCTGTTCGGTCCGCTCCAGCAACTCGGCCTCTTCGGCGGTAATGAGTTCCTTGGCAAGGGCGGTCTTGATCATGGTTTCGTAATCGGCGCCGGGTTCACCCAATTGGCCCTTGCGCGCCGCCTTTCGCAGCTTGCGCCGAAGCTTGCCGGTCTCAAGCATCAGCGCCAGGGCGCGATCCAGCACCGCCATCCGCTCATCACCGTCGGCATCGGGAAGATACATTCCCTGGCTCAAGGTGTCGCGAACCTCACCCGGCCGACTCACCTGAGCAGCCAGACTGCGCTGCCTCTCGTCGGCCACGGACCGCCAACGGCGACCCACCGGGAACGCGAGACGACGGATAAACCAGCCAATGGGCCCGCCGACGTTATGGGACAGTGTCTCGAAGGCCACGTGAATGCGATGGAGACTGTCTTCCAGGCTCCACAACATGGCGTCACGTTCCGCCTCGGGATAGCCACGGTCATGGCCATGCTTGAGCACGGCGGAGGCAAGGTAGAGCTGGCTCAGGGCATCGGCCATTCGACCAGAGAGCTGTTCCTTGCGCTTGAGCTCACCTCGATAGCTCAGCAGCAGGAGATCCGAGATGATGGCAAAACTGGCGGATGCGCGATTCAGGCGACGGTAGATCCGCTTCAGTTCTCTCGGCGTCCCGCCTGGAACCTTGCTGAAACGACCATCGCTGATGCCCAGCAGAATCGCTCTCAGTCCATTGCGGATACCGTGGGCCAGATGACCACTGAAGGCCTGGTCGAAGGCCTTGAGCGGGTCACCGGCTACCTGGCCCTGAACCGCGTTGAGCTCATCCAGCAGATGGGGATGACAGCGAATGGCGCCCTGACCAAAGGTGATCAGGGTCCGGGTCAGGATATTATGGCCTTCCACGGTGATGCCAATGGCGGGGAAACGCTGGAGCTGACCCAGGGGATTGCGCGGCCCAAGACAGACGCCGGCACCGCCGTGGATTTCCACGGCATCATTCACGGCCTCACGGGCACGCTCGGTCATGTTGTATTTCATGATCGCGGAGATCACCGAGGGCTTGTGCCCCTCATCCAGCGCGGCGAGGGTAACCAGGCGGGCGGCATCCATGGCATAGGTGTTCCCGGCCAGGCGGCCCAGCTTTTCCTGGATGCCTTCAAACTCGGCAATGGCGACACCGAACTGCTCACGCACCCGAGCATAGGCACTGGCCAGTCGCAGACTGGACTTGGCAGTCGCCGTGCTCAGGGCCGGCAGGGAGATGGCCCGGCCGTCGGTCAGGCTTTCCATCAGCATGCGCCAGCCACGCCCCACGAACTCCCGACCGCCAATAACGTTGGCCAGGGGCACGAAGACATCCTTGCCGCGAACCGGCCCGTTCATGAAGGACATCTGATTGGGGTCATGACGTTGACCGGTCTCCACCCCCGCCGCGGTGGCCGGCACGAGCGCCAGGGTAATACCCAGATCCTTGTTATCCCCCAGCAGACCTTCTGGATCGTAGAGACGGAAGGCGACACCCAGGAGGGTGGCCACGGGACCGAGGGTGATGTAGCGCTTGTCGAAATTGAGGCGGATCCCAAGCACCTCTTCGCCATCATCATTCTTGCCGCGACAGATAACGCCACTGTCCTGCAGCGAGCCGGCATCACTGCCGGCGTCGTTGCTGGTCAGGGCAAAACAGGGAATTTCTTCGGCCCGGGCAAGGCGGGGAATATAGTGTTGCTTCTGACTGGTGCTGCCGTACTTGAGCAGCAGCTTGGCAGGCCCCACGGAATTGGGGATCATCACAGTCAATGCGGCGCTAATGCTGCGTGTGGCAATCTTCATCACCACGGCCGCATGGCCGTACTGGGAAAAGCCCAGCCCACCATATTCCTTGGGAATGACCATGCCGAAGAAGCGCTCTTTACGGATCAGTTCCCAGGCTTCAGGCGGCAAATCCCGATCCACATTATCGATCTGGTAATCGTCCAACAGGGCACAGAGTGCTTCCACCGGACCATCCAGGAATGCCTGTTCTTCCTCGCTGAGTTTGGCCGGCGTATATCGGAGCAGAGAATGCCAATCCGGCCGACCGGTGAATAGCTCGGCATCCCACCAGGTACTGCCGGCCTCCAGGGCCGCCCGCTCCGTCTCGGAGATTTCCGGCATGGCACGGCGATAGAATGCCATTACCGGGCGGACCAAGAGCAGACGGCGCAGCGGCCCCAGCAAGGCAACCAGGGCAGGCAGCAAGACCAGGACCACGGCAATACCCAGCGACAGCGGACCGGGATTGGCAAAGTGGACAAGGCCGGCCGCCGCGGCAAGGGACAGAGGCGCCCAGACCCATCGATTGATGGAGAACAGAACACTGCCAAGCAGCAGAAAGATCAGCAGGGCCCACCAAAGGGATTGTTCAGCAAGATAGGTTTCCATTCATCCATACTCCGGCAACACGCACGTGGCGCAGATTGCAATTCAGGTTTCATCCCCGTCGTCATCGCCCCGCCAGATCAACCGCCCGCGACGGGCCTGACGGATTCCCAGGGCGAGAGCGATAAAGCCCATCAAGAGATAGGCGACCGCCGGAAACAATACGGCATAACCCGAGAACTCCTGCCCGAGAATGCTTGCCCGGGCCAGTTCCGGCTGCTCCATTCGAACCGCCGGCAGCAGGCTTTCGGTGAGGATGAGAGCAGCCGTGTAAAGCAACAAGGCCGCGGCAAATACTGCCATCAAGGCACCGGAGAGGCTGAGAATCAGACCACTATGCCGCATGGGGAGCCTCAGTTGCTGCCCGCCGTGCCCACGGCGTCCGGCTGGGCTTCCGGTGCCGACGCCCGAAAGGCATTGAGTTCACGACAGGCCTCATCGATTCGGCGCAGGGTGGGATAGGCATCCAGCGGAAAATCGAAGCGCCGCGCATTGTAGAGCTGAGGCACAAGACAGACATCCGCCAGCGTCGGCGAATCACCATGACAGAAACGCCCGGTGCGGCCCTCATTGGCAAGCCGACGCTCCAGGGGTTTCAGACCCTGCTCCAGCCAGTGGTGATACCAGCGGGTCTTCTGGCGGTCGCTGACGTCCAGTTCATTGCTCAGGTACTGCAACACCCGAAGGTTGTTCAGGGGGTGCACCTCACAGGCAATAATCTGGGCCAGACTGCGAACCCGCGCGCGTTCCACCGGGTTGGACGGCAACAGCGCCGGCTCCGGGTGCTTCTCCTCCAGGTATTCGAGAATGGCCAGTGACTGGGTTATCACATGACCACCATCCACCAGTGTTGGCACCAGGCCCTGGGGGTTGATGGCGCGATACTCGCCCTTGTGCTGCTCACCACCGTCCTTGACCAGATGCACGGGCTCCTGCTCACAGCGAAGGCCCTTCAGGTGCAGGGCAATGCGAACCCGGTAGGCGGCGGTACTGCGCCAATAGGTATACAGCTTCATCCCGGCCCTCCGATAGAGAGTGAACAGTTCCCAGTGAACAGGCTCGCCGTGCAATCACGGCTTGTCTACTGTTGACTTCTAAGCCTTGAGTGTGTGCTGCCCTGCCGAAGCGGCACGGCAAACCCGTGGGCACGGCCTGCTGTTCACTGGGCACTGTTCACTGTTCACTTATACTCTTCCACGGTCTGCTCGATGGATCCGAAAATGGAGTTGCCATCGGCATCCAGCATTTCAATCTTGACCGTATCACCAAAACGCATGAAGCCGGTCTTGGCTTCGCCTTCATTGATGACTTCCAGCACATTCTTCTCGGCCAGGCAGGAAGAACCGAGAGATTCGTCCCGGTTGGCAATGGTGCCGGAGCCCACCAGTGTGCCGGCGGCCAGCGGCCGGGTCTTGGCGGCGTGGGCCACCAGGCGGGCGAAACTGAACTGCATGTCCACGCCACAGTTCGGACGCCCGAATTCCTCACCCTTGTAATGGGTAATCAGCGGCAGATGGACCTTATAGCCTTTCCAGGCCTCACCCAGCTCATCCGGGGTGATGGCGACCGGGGACAGGGCCGAACGCGGCTTGCCGTGAATGAAGCCAAAGCCCTTGGCCAGTTCGGAGGGAATCAGCTTGCGCAGGGAGACATCATTGAGGATCAGGATCAGCTTGATATGCTTGCCGGCCTCTTCCTCGGAGACACCCATGGGCACATCATCCACGATCACGCCCACTTCGGACTCGAAATCGATGCCGTAATCTTCGCTGGCCACCCGAATGGGATCCCGCGGGCTGTCATAGCCGTCGTTGACGGCCTGATACATCAGGGGATCATCCAGAAGCTGGGGCGGCAGCTCGGCACCACGGGCCTTGCGAACACGCTCCACGTGGGGCAGATAGGCGCTGCCATCCAGAAACTGGAAGTTGCGTGGCATCACGGCATCCACGTCATCCTGCTTGAAGGCAAAACTGCCTTCGGCCTTGCCGGCCTCTAGCTCATCAGAGCGGGCCTTGAGCTTCGACTCCACATTGGCCCAGTCTTCCAGGGCGGCCTGCAGAGTCGGGGCAATATCACTGGCCTTCACGGCCTGCTTGAGGTCACGGCTGACGATGATCAGCTCACCATCACGACCCTTTTTCAGGGATGCCAGTTTCATTTGGAAAACTCCTTTCAGTTGTTTTTAAGCTTCGAGCGGCAAGCTTCGAGCGGCGAGCTGGCCGTGCAAGCTCAAAAGTGATTCTTCATAGCTCGACGCCTGCATGATCTGCGATTCGGGGCAACGAGCCAGGCGCAATCATTGCCTGCTCGCCGCTCGCTGCTCGCTGCTCGCTGCTCGCTGCTGGCATTTCACGGCCTCAGGCCTTGAAATGCTTTTTAAGACCTTTCCAGCAGTCCTGGTAGTTCTTGTGCAGGGCCGGGCTGTCCATGGCCTGTTTCGTAGGCCTGTAGGTAAGACAGGTCTCGAACATGAAGGCCATGGTGTCTTCGATCTTCTGCGGCTTCGAGGTATCGGCTGCGGTGGCCTTCTCGAAGCTGCCGGCGTCCGGCCCGTGGCCGGACATGCAGTTGTGCAGGCTGGACCCACCCGGTGCGAAACCGCCTTCCTCATCGGCTTCCTTGGCATCGTATTCGCCATGAATGAGCCCCATGAACTCACTCATGATGTTGCG
>NZ_SLKM01000012.1:0-7557 GCF_007134575.1 Natronospira sp. | reverse complement strand
GTCTACCGGGGCGAGGTGGATCATCTGGATTCCACCGGCGCGGGTGGCAAGATCGGCCCGGGCGATGTGCAATGGATGACCGCCGGTGGCGGCATCCTGCACCAGGAATTTCACTCCCGGGCCTTTACCGCCCAAGGGGGCGAACTGGAGATGGTCCAGCTCTGGGTCAATCTGCCGGCCAGGGACAAGATGACCGATCCCGGTTACCAGACCCTGAGCAACGACGATATCCCGGTGCAATCGCTACCGGATGGTGCCGGCAGCCTGCGCGTGATCGCGGGGGAATACGAAGGCAAGCAGGGTCCGGCGGATACCTTCACGCCCATGCACGTCTGGGATGTCCGCCTGAACAAGGACGCCAGCACTCGCCTGCCCCTGCCGGATGGCTGGACCGGCCTTGTGGTTTCACTCAAGGGCACGATCCAGGTCAATGGCGAGGCGATCACGCGCCCCGATCAGGTCACCGTGCTGGGCACCGACGGCGAGGGCCTACTGCTGGAGGCCAATGACGATGCGGTGCTGCTGGTACTGGGGGGCGAGCCGATCGACGAGCCCATCGCCGGCTACGGCCCCTTTGTAATGAACACTCAGGAAGAGATTCAGCAGACCTTTGAGGATTTCCGCAGCGGCCGTTTCGGCACCATGCCACCCACGGAACGGACTTGACGCAGACAGCCCGGCACCGGTCCTTCCCGGTGCCGGGCCCTCGACAGCCGTCCCCGGATCGCCAATAATTGCGCCCCTTCGTACAACCGGATTTCGGGGGCGTCTTGCGGGAAGAATCGGCAAACGGTCGCCTGGCCAGGCTGGGCTTCAAACTCCATTTGTTTCGCCACGGCCTGACGCGGGGCATCAAGGAAGGCTGGTACCGCATGGTACGGGCACCGTTGGGCCACCTCGCCTGGTTGGGGTGGTGTCATCTGGGGGTGCCGGGAGATCGGCAATTAAGCCGTCGCTGCGCCCTTGCCCATGTGGGGGACCAGACCCTGGTCTGGGTACCGCCCCGCAGCCTGCAGCATTGGGTCCGCTTCGGCAACGGCGCCACCCGAAGGCGGTTCTTCTGGACCGGCGATTGGGATCTGGACCCGCCCCGCATCGAGGATCACGACCGCTACCAGATGATGGCGGATATCTGGCACAACCGGGAAGACCTCAGACAGAGTGAGGCCTACCAATCCCTGATGGCCCGCATCGAGCGCGGTGACCCGCGACGCATCATGAACAAGGGCTACTTCCTCGATACGGAAGCTCGGGTCTTGGCCTGGCTGGAAGAGCTGCTGGATCTGTTCCGCATCCTGACAGAGGAAGGCTTTCGCCTCGACAAGGGCCCGGATGAGCTGAATGTGGCCATTGGTCGAGATGGAACCCTGCTAAAGGCCAATGCCGGTCGCAAACGGACCATGATCTCGCACATCCTGGGCCTGGAGCGCATACCGGTGCGGATTGCCTATATCCACCTGGAATGGTGGCATGAGCAGGCAGCTCGATATACCGGCAACCGGGAACAGCGGCTGCGGGCAGCCCTGGCGGATTATCTGGCTCAGCAGGGCTTTGAACGAGCCGGCTAACTCGGGCAGCAAATATCGCTTGATTTGGGAAAAATGCCACCTGGACGAATGCACGCCACCCACTTAATCTGTATCAAAGTGGGATCTCAGTGGCTGAGCCGTGCGGGAGGCCGGCTGTTACACGGGGTCATCAGAGCCGTAAATTAAGAAACCAAGCGGATGAATCCGCAGGGATGCTCCACCGGATCAGAAGAACTCATGAAAAAAACCAACTGTCTCGCGGCCCTGGGCGGCTGCCTTGCCTGCCTGTTCGCATTGGATAGCCTGGCCAGCACTCGCAATATTCCCACCACCCATAGCGGCATGGGCTTTCGCCAGGTGAACTGGGAAAACCATGAACGCGAATGGGTGGATGGCCTGGAATTCGACGACAACAATCATTACCTGCTGGACTTCAGTATCCGGGCGGGTGACAACTTCTATGCCAGCCTGCTTCTGGATCTGGATGATTCCGAGGACAGCAATCGCCGCATTGCCGGCTACCTCGGCTTCGGTGATTGGGGCCTGTTCATGGACCGGGGACAGATCAGTGGCAGCTACGGGCCATCGGCAGACCTGGACATCTCTCCTGAAGCCGAGCGCTTTCAGGAGGACTACGAATTCTTCGCCCTATACCGCTGGGAGCATCGCCGTGATGGAGGCCGGGTCGGCCTGGGCTATGGCAACTGGACCCTGCCCACCGAGGGCCGCTTCAATGTGGATGTTCCCGGCGGGGTGAGCTTCATCGATACCGCCACCGAATTTGAAGTCCTTGGCATCTACATCGACTACGACTGGATGCGGGCGGTGGCCACCGGCTATCGCAACCCCGGCTTTGGCTCCGACCTGACCACCTTTCTTGGCTATCAAACCTTGAATAACCGGGGCGTGAACGAGGACGCTCTCAGGGCGGCCACCGGGACCGACCCCATCACCGAGGAAAGAAGGGGCCTCGGCGGCTATACCCGCGTCGCCCTGGGGTACTACGGCCTTATGGATGTGAACGACTCGCTGCGAATGACCTTCTCGCTCGGTTACCAGGTGCAACTGATGGGCTTTCTCCTGGGGGAATTCGACAATACTTACCGACGGGACGATGTGGCTACCAGTGAGTCGGGTTCAGTCTGGAACCACGGTTTCTTCTTCAACCTGCGAGCCAACTGGTAAGTAAGCCGCCTCCCGCGACCAACGCGAGGATCAGCAGACTGAGTACAGCCCCTGCTTTCAGCATCTGGGTCACCGCCAGGCGATTGCTGCCGAAGACAATGGCATTGGGTGGAGTGGCGTTTGGGAGCATGAAGGCACAGGACGCGGCCAGGGCCACGGGCATGGCGAGTATCAGCGCGGACTCTCCCTGCCCGACGGCGACGGCTGCGGCGATGGGAATCAGAGTCGCGGCGGCAGCGGTGTTCGACGTGACGTGACTGACCAGCATGGCGACAGCGGCCACCGTGACCACCAGCACCGGCATGGGGTGGGCTGCCACCGCCTCGAGCCCCAGGGCCACGGTATCGGCCAGACCGCTCTCCTTGACCGCAAGCCCCAGACTCAGACCCCCACCAATGAGTATCAACACCCCCCATGGAAGCTGGCGGGTATCTTCCCAGCGCAGCAAGGGTTCGGCATCCCTGCCTCCGCTGCCCATGGCAAAAAGAAGCACTGCGGCCGCCAGGGCCACAATGGCGTCATCCAGTCCGGGTAACCACGTGGTCAGCCAGGGCCTGCTCATCCAGGCCAGCACCGCCAGGACGAACACCCCGGCAACTCTTTGTTCAGCCGGGGTCCACGGCCCCAGGGCCTGACGCTGACGCTCGAAGCGCTCCGCGAGGCCGCTGAGGTCCTGGCGGCCCACGGGAAAACAGATGCGGACCAATACCCACCATGCCAACAGCAGCAACAACAGAGCGATGGGCAGGGCGATCATCATCCAGCCGGCAAAACTCAGATGAATGTCATGCTGCTCGCCGAGGTAGGCGGCAAGGATGGCATTGGGCGGGGTGCCGATCAGGGTGGCCATGCCGCCGATATTGGCGGCGAAGGCCACCCCAATAAGCAAAGCCGGCGCCAGTCTCTCCGATACGGTCTGGCCGTCATCCTGCTGGGACAGAGCCAGCACCGACAAGGCAACCGGCAGCAGAATGGCAGTAGCGGCCGTATTGCTGATCCACATGCTCAGCAGCGCCGTGGCCGCCATGATTGCTGCCACTAGCCGATCAGGCCGGCTGCCACCCAGAGATACCACCGCCATGGCCAGGCGACGGTGCAGGCCACTGGACTGGATTGCCAGAGCAATGACAAAACCGCCAAGAAACAGAAATACCACCGGATTGGCGTAGGGTTCGGCTGCTTCAGCCAATGCCAGGGTGCCCGTGAGCGGCAGTACGACGACAGGCAGAAGCGCCGTGACCGCCAGAGGAAGGATTTCCGTAATCCACCAGATCATCATCCAGGCAGCCAGGCCACAAACGAGCCAGGCAGGCTGGCTGAGCACCGCCGGGGGTGGCAATAGCAGGGTAATGGCGAAGACGAGCGGACCCAGCAGCAGTTTCAATGCCCGACGACAGGCGCTGGGAGCCATCATCTAGAAGGGGGGACGCGCAGCACGCCAGTTGGCCCAGACGCCCGCGGCACCCAGAAAGACGAACCACATACCCACCCAGGCGGGCATGGACAGGCCCAGGAAGGCCCAGTCCACCTCGGCGCAGTCACCGGTACCGGTAAAGGCCATTTCCAGGGTCTCCCAGAAGCTGAAGACCTCGATCATGTAGCTGAGATCGGCACCACAGGCGGCAAATTCCTCCCCCGGAAGATTCTGTTGACGAATATGCCAGGCCGATATGCCGGCCCCACTCAGCGCGGTCAAGCCCGTCAACCCGGCCATCACACGGGAGCGCACAGGGCCGCCCCCCACCACTGCGGCACTCAGAAAGACCAGCATCAGGGCAATCATGGCGATCCGTTGAAAAATGCACAGCGGACAGGGCTCCAGACCAACCACGAACTGGCTATAGTAGGCATAGGCCAACAGGACCGCGCACACTGCGGCGGCGAGCAGATTGAAGGGACGAGCTTCCAGCAGGCGATCCAGCACGATGACAGGCACTCCGGCGGTGATTGCGTGGTTTCGGGCCATTCTAGCAAAGCCCCAGCCTGCTTTCCTCGTCATTGATAGGCGGGCCAGGCCGGGCAAATCCGGCAGATTAGCCGCACCCACTACCCGCTGCGGCTGATCCGATGGTAGTCTTGAACACTTGTTTGAATTAAGGGGACTGAAGCATGAGCGATTGCCAGGCCTATGACCGCGCACCCTGGTCGGACCAGTACGAACACCCCATTGAGCCGGACCAGGTGGTAGCCGGCTACGACAGCCTGCCCGATCTCATTCGGGAGGCCTCCCAGGCTTACTGCGACAAGATAGCCTTCACCACCTGCATGCCCAATGGCATGAACGGCTCGCTGCGCTATTCAGAGGTGGAGGAAATGTCCGACGCCTTTGCTGTTTACCTTCGAGAAGAGCTTGGTCTGGAAGCAGGCACCCGGGTGGCTGTACAGATGCCCAACTGTCTGTCTTTTCCCATCGCCGCCTTCGGCACCCTCAAAGCCGGCTGTGTTCTGGTAAACACCAACCCCCTCTACACCGGCCCGGAAATGCGTCATCAGTTCAACGACTCCGGAGCCGAGGTGGTGGTCATACTTGACATGTTCATGGACAAACTGGAATCGGTGATCAAAGAAACACCGGTCAAGCATGTCGTCGTTTGCAGTCTGGCCCAGTGGTTCCCACCTATTGTGCGCGGAATCATGAAGGGCGTATTACGGTGGTGGAACCGGGCCATTCCCGACCATAATCTCAAGGCGACTTCCATCCACCGGGCAGTGGAAGTGGGCCGTCGCCGTCTCAATGAAGACTCCATTTCGGTGGCGGACTACAGCAGCGGAATCCGTCTTGAGGACGGTGCGGTCCTGCAGTACACCGGCGGCACCACCGGTGTCAGCAAGGGGGCCCTGCTGAGTCATGGAAACCTCCTGGTCAACATGCGTCAGCTGGACCTGATCTCCCAGGATTATGCGGAACCGGGTAAAGACTGCGTGGTTACCGCCCTGCCCATGTATCACATCTTCGCCTTCACCGTGAATCTCCTGCTTTTCTACCACCATGGTGGGCGCAATGTACTGGTCCCCAGCCCTCGCCCCATCCAGAACTGTCAACGGGCCATTGAGAACTACCCCGTCAACTGGATCACAGGGGTGAACACGCTTTACAACGCACTCCTCAATGAGGAATGGTTCAACGTCTACCCCCCCAAGACCATGAAGGTCGCCCTGGCGGGCGGCACGGCCTTGCATCAATCAGTGGCCGAGCGCTGGGAACAGGTGGTGGGCTGCCCCATTGCCGAGGGTTACGGCCTCACCGAAAGCTCCCCCCTGCTCTGCTTCAACCCCATCAGCCGAACCCGTCAGGACAGCATTGGCATCCCAGCGCCCGGCACCCAGGTACGGATCGTGGATGAAGAAGGCCAATGCGTGACACCGGGCGAAGCAGGCGAATTGATCGCCAAAGGACCACAGATCATGCAGGGCTACTGGAACCGCCCCGAGGAAACGGAAAAGACCCTCCGCGACGGCTGGCTATACACCGGCGATGTGGCCGCCATGGACGAAGACGGCTTTTTCCGCATCGTGGACCGGAAGAAGGACATGATTCTGGTTAGCGGCTTTAACGTCTACCCCAATGAGGTCGAGGAATGCCTCGCCCAGGTGGACAAGGTTCATGAATCGGCAGTTGTGGGTGTGACCGACGAGAAATCCGGTGAGGTGCCATGGGCATTCGTCGTCAAGCGCGATGAGAGCCTGACCGAGCAAGAACTCGCTGCTCATTGCAAGGAGAACCTGGCGGGGTACAAGCGGCCCAAGCGCTTCATCTTCCGGGATGAATTACCGAAAACGCCGGTTGGCAAGGTGCTGCGCAAGGAGCTCCGGGCTGAAATCGAGGATGGCAGCAAGGCTGCCACGGCCAAAACCAAGAACAAGACTGCTGCCTGACCAGGGGACTGAAACATGCTGACACCACTTGAGGAACAACTACTGGCAATCATGATGATTGTCATCATGCTGGGCATGGGGGCCTCGCTGACCTTCAAGGACTTCCGCATCGCCCTCCGTCACCCCCAGGCCATCGGCATCGGCTTTGCGTCTCAATACCTTTTCATGCCCTTGATTGCCTACATTCTGGCCCAGGTCTTCAATCTCAGCGGCCCGCAGACCATTGGCCTGATTCTGATGGGCTGCGTACCAGGCGGGACCACATCCAACATCTTCGCCTATTTCTCCAAGAGCATGCTGAGCCTGAGCATCCTGATGACCATCTGCTCAACCATTGCCGCCTTCATCATGGTGCCACTGGTCATGGAGCTGTATACGCGAGGTGTCGAGGATGCACTGCGAATTCCGCCCGAGAACATTGCCAGCATCCTCTTCGTTCTGCTTATTCCAACGGTCATCGGCATGTGGGCGCGCAAGAAGAACGCCAATTTCGGAGCCGTAACCGAGTTGATCGGCGGCCTGCTGGGCGTGGTGGTTATTCTATTCCTGCTCGTTACCTGGATCCCGAGAAACTGGCAACTTCTAATGGAGACTGGCCCGGAAGTATATGGCTCGGCCATATTCCTTGGCCTTTGCGGCTTCCTGATCGGCTACTGGTTTAGCCGCGGCTTCCGCATGAACAAGCAGAAAGCCCGAACGGTATCTCTCGAAACCGGCATCCAGAACGGACCGCTGGCCATTCTCATCGTGGTCCTTACCTTCGATGGGGCTATTCAGCAGGAGATCATGCTGATCCCGGTGATGTACTCTTTATTCATCGTCATCAACTCGACGATCATCACCTTTTTCTATCGGGCCAGAAGCAAACGGGAAGAAATTGCTCGGGATCAGGCTAAGGTTGAACCAGCCAAATCCTGAGTGATAACATCAGAACCGACACGGGAGCGGCAAAGGTGCCGCTCCCGTG
>NZ_SLKM01000065.1:0-24109 GCF_007134575.1 Natronospira sp. | reverse complement strand
CACCCCAGGGCAGTTCTCGCAGTTGCCCAGGGCGCTGATTTCGGCTACAAGCCGCAGTGTGCGGCGGCTGGCGCGCATGCTTCCCCCGAAACGGCACAGGCCGTCGGCGCGCATGGCCTCGGCCGGGCCGGCAATGTAATCATCCAGCGCCTGACGATCACGCAGGCGATAGCTGACCGTCCGCCGGGCCCAGCGATCTTCGGCTTGTTCGTCGTTGCGAAGAATACGGGCGGAGAGAAAGCCGGGCTGTTCCAGCAGGGCCTGGACATGGCCACTGAGCCAGTCGTCAAAGGCTGCCTTTTGACGGGGGCTGATCTCCAGATTGACTTCGTAGATCAGCTCCCCGCCTTTTGATTCCAGCTCCCCCCATTCTTCGCGCATGGGTGATCTCAGCCATCTCGCCCGGTGCCATGTGCCGGTATCCCTGGTAAGGGGTTCACGGCCAGTTCTTCACCCTCGAAGTCATCCACGGCGATGATCTCGCTGACCATCTCATCGTAGCGGAGCATGAATTCAAGCTCTTCCTGATCCAGGATGTCCAGCTCCCCGGCCTGGCGATACTGGTCGGCGGTCGTGGCGTGGGTGATGCGGCCTTCGCGGACTGCCTCTCGAACCCGGCGGTCCAGCGGCTCGAAACGCTCGGCCATGCCCAGGGCACGTTCCAGCACAGCGATGGCACTGTTCTTGTCGCTGCGATACACGATTTCCGTCAGCCGGTCCCGACTGGGGTGGTCACTGATCAGACGCTTGGCGATGGCATGACCCAGGGCATCGCTGGGACTGGAAAAACTGCGGCCACGCGGGAAGACCAGGGCTCGTAACAGACGCGGGGTCAGCTTGCCCGGGAAATTGCGCAGCAGGCCGTGGAGCTGTTCCTGCAGTTTGTAGATCAGATCACGGCAGGCCCATTCCACGAAGGGCAGGTCTTCCTTGGGGCGGCCCAGGTCTTCATAACGCTTGAGGACCATGGAGGCCAGGTACATATAGCTGAGCATGTCGCCGAGGCGGGCGGAAATCCGCTCCCGCTTCTTGAGGGAGCCGCCCAGGGTCAGCATGGAGAAATCGGCCATCAGCCCGAAGGCCGCGCTGAAGCGACTTAGATGCTGGTAATAGCGACGGGTGGGGCCTTCGGGCGCCGCTGTGCCCCGGCCACGGGTAATGCCGAGCCACAGCGCCCGTACGGCGTTACCCATGGTGAAGCCCAGGTGGCCGAACAGGGCCTGGTCATAGTCACGGACGGCCTTGGCCTGGTCTTGCTCACGGGTGGCATGAATTTGTGGCAACACCCAGGGGTGACAGCGGATCGCACCCTGTCCAAAGATGATCATGTTGCGGGTCAGGATGTTGGCCCCTTCCACGGTGATCGCGATGGGGATGCTCTGATAGCCACGGGCGAGGGTGTTGCGCGGACCCATGCAGATCCCCTTGCCGGCCTGAACATCCATGGCATCGTTGCCGACGATGCGGGCCATTTCGGTGACATGGTATTTGAGGATGGCGCCGGCCACCGGGGGCTCTTCACCCTGGTCGATGGCAGCTGCCGTTACCCGACGGGCGGCGTCCATGGTCCAGCCCAGGCCGCCCATTCGGGCCAGCACTTCCTCGATCCCTTCAAAGCGACCGATGGGCATGCCGAACTGTCGCCGAACGCGGGCGTAGGCTCCGGTTGAAGCGATCCCGGCCAGGGCGGCGCCGGTGGTGTTGGACGGCAGGGAAATGGCACGGCCGGCCGACAGGCATTCCATCAGCATGCGCCAACCCTGTCCGGCCATCTTCGGCCCGCCGATGATGTAGTCCAGGGGAATGAACACATCCTCGCCTTCGGTGGGCCCGTTCTGAAAGGGGATGTTGAGGGGGAAATGTCGGCGCCCGGTGCTCACCCCCGGCAGGTCGGTGGGGATCAGCGCGGCGGTGATGCCATGGTCTTCGGTCTCGCCCAGCAAGTGCTCCGGGTCATACAGCCGAAAGGCCAGGCCCAGGACCGTGGCCACCGGTGCCAGGGTGATGTAGCGCTTCTGCCAGTTGAGACGGATGCCGACGATTTCCTCGCCTTGCCACTGGCCCTTGCAGACGATACCGCTGTCGGTCAGGGAGGCCGCATCGGATCCATTGCGGGGACCGGTCAGACCGAAACAGGGGATTTCATCACCCTTGGCCAGGCGCGGCAGATAATGATCCTTCTGTTCCTGAGTGCCGTATTTTTCCAGCAACTCGCCCGGGCCCAGGGAATTGGGCACGGCGATGATGGAGGCTGCGGTGGGGCTGTGGCCCGCTACCCGGCTCAGTACCTCCGACTGGGCCAGGGCGGAAAACTCCAGCCCACCATAGGCCTTGGGAATGATCATGGCGAAAAAGCCATTGCGTTTAATGAAATCCCAGGCCTCATGGGGCAGGTCGGCCCATTCATGGGTAATGCGCCACTCATCCAGCATCGCGCAGAGCTCATTCACCGGCCCATCAAGAAAGGCCTGTTCCTCTTCGCTCAGCTTGCCGGCAGGAGCGCCCACCAGTTTGTCCCAGTCCGGGCGGCCGGAGAACAATTCGCCTTCCCACCAGACCGTCCCGGCCTCCAGCGCTTCGCGTTCGGTGTCGGACATTTCCGGCATGACCTTGCGGAAGGCCTTGAGGGCCGGTTTGCTGATCAGCCCGCGACGCAGGGGGCGAACATTCAGTACCAGCGCCAGCAGGAAAAAGATTCCCCAGACAATGCCGCTGCCGACGCCGGGTTCGGTGTCCAGCAGCCTAACCCCGGTGGAGGCCGCCAGAACGATGCCGATGCCCAGGGTGGTGGCGCCCAGGCTTGCCCCCCGATAAAGCATCAAGGCGACGAATAAAAGTAGGACGAGGACAGTGATCAAGGTGAGCAAGGTTCTTCTCCCGATTCAGTCATTGGGTGCTTGGTCCCAATGAAATGGCGGTGGTAGTGCGCTTGATGATCGCTTCCTGGCGGCCCTCGGCGTGGAGGGGCCAGGGTCAGTTGCCGGTGACGATTTCGATACGGTCCACTATAGTTGTCCTGATAGATGTAGGAAAGCCCGCCGCTATGTTGCTGGCGATACTTTTACAGGCGCAATGGGCCCGAGTGGTCATGAAACCTACCCTGGGAGAATTATGAGCGACAACGCCGAGGCCAGACCCAAATTGCTGGTGGCAGACGATTCCAAGGTCATGCGCCTGTCGGCCAAGAAGATTCTCGAGCCAGAGTTTGAACTGGTGGTGGAGCCGGATGGGGTTGCCGCATGGGAACGCTTGTCCAAGGAGCGGGATATCCTTGCGCTGTTCTCGGATGTAGGCATGCCCGGCATGGATGGCTATCAACTGCTGGAGCGAATTCGGTCCAGCGAGGATAGCCTGCTCCAGGCACTGCCGGTGATTATCGTGACCGGCAATGATGAAGAGTCAGCTCGCGACAAGGCCCTTGAGAAGGGGGCGACGGATTTCATCACCAAGCCATTTGACCGCACCCAACTGTTGGCTCGTGCCCGTGCGCATGCCAGTCATGACCGAATGCGGCGCAGGGCACGGGAACTGGAAGCCAGTAATGTCGAGGATTCCGTCACCGGACTGGGTAACGCCCGCTATTTCGAAAAGCGCTTGCGTGAAGCCCGGGCCCACTGTTTAAGACATGGCTATCCCCTGGCTCTGCTTCGTGTCGATTTGATGGATTTCGAGGCTCTGGTCAAGCGGCGTGGAAAACGGGTGGCTGCCGATGTCCTGCGGGAGGTCGGTGCTGTCTTGCAGGACAGCCTTCGGGAGGAGGATGTGGTCGCCCGCCTGGGTGGAGCACGCTTTGCCGTGATCTGCCCGGATAATGACCGCAGCGGTGCCAAGGCCCTGGCGGAGCGTTTGGTCGAGACCCTGGGTGGAACAAAGTTCGCGGCCGAACATCAGGCCACAGTGGCGCCGGTGGCCGGGGTTTACCTTGCCTCGGACAGCGCCGATGAAAAGCTGGAGGCCATTTACCAGTCCGTTCAGGCGGCTCTGTCCGAGGCCGGTCAGCGTGGGCCTGGAACAGTGATGGTGCATCCCCCGACGGCAGAGGCCGAGCCGGACCAGGCGCGCTCAAGAATGGAAGACGCCCTTTATGATCGCCTGCACAAGATGCTGAGCAGATTGCCGGGTGAGTCGGCGGATCGCGTCATTGCGCGCCTGCAAGAGGCTTTCGGGGGTAGCCGCGATTCCGCCTGAAACCGAGCCTGAAACAAAAAAGCCCCGGCGGAGCCTATTGGCTCGCCGGGGCCTGTCGTGGGCAATGGCGCTTACAGCAGTTCCTTGACGCCTTCGCGCTCCTCGCGCAGCTCCTCTTCGGTCAGGGTCATGCGCTCACGGCTGAATGCATCGATTTCCAGACCCTGGACGATCTCGTAGTCGCCGTTCTTGCAGGTCACCGGGAATGAGTAGATGACGCCTTCCTTGATGCCGTAGCTACCATCACTGGGCACGGCCATGCTCACCCATTTGCCGTTACTGCCAAGATGCCAGTCGCGGATATGATCGATGGCCGCCGACGCCGCGGACGCGGCAGACGAGGCACCCCGGGCCTTGATGATGGCGGCACCACGCTGCTGCACCGTGGGGATGAAATCATCCCGGTACCAGCCCTGGTCCACCAGTTCCGGGGCGGCTTTGCCGTCCACGCTGCAGTGGGCGATGTCCGGGTATTGGGTGGCGGAGTGGTTACCCCAGATGATCATGCCATCGATCCGGGTGTGGTGCTTGCCCGTCTTCTCGGCCAGTTGTGCCAGCGCCCGGTTGTGGTCCAGGCGGGTCATGGCGGTGAAGTTGCGCGGGTCCAGATCCGGGGCGTTGGCCTGGGCAATGAGGGCATTGGTGTTGGCCGGGTTGCCAACCACCAGCACCTTCACGTCGCGGCTGGCATGATCGTTCAGTGCCTTGCCCTGAGGTCCGAAGATCTTGCCATTTTCCTTCAGCAGGTCCTTGCGCTCCATTCCCGGCCCGCGGGGCTTGGCCCCCACCAGCAGGGCGAAATCCGTGTCCTTGAAGCCCACGTTGGCGTCATCGGTGGTGACGATGTCGTGGAGCAGGGGGAATGCACAGTCCTCCAGCTCCATGGCGACCCCCTTGAGGGCGTCCATGGCGGGCGGGATCTCCAGCAGCTGGAGAATGACCGGCTGATCCTTGCCGAGCATGTCCCCGGACGCGATGCGGAAGGCCAGGGCGTAGCCGATCTGGCCGGCAGCGCCGGTAATGGTGACGCGAAGCGGTTTTTTCATGGTTGGCTCCCTGAATCTCGAATTGGGATGGATTGGGACTGGATTCGGCTTGCGCAGGCGCTCCGGCCGCCGCCCGGGCGGCGGCCGGCCTGCCGATGGCGCGCCATTCTAACAGGAGCGGCAATGGCGCGCTGAACCGGCCCCGTGCTCTCGTCCTGGGCTGCGTCCACCCGGGGTTTCCCAAAAAAATCTTCTTCCGCCCCCTTGCAATTCTTCGATTGAGTGTTATAGTTAACTACAACAGCAAACGGGGCAGATGCCCCAGGAGGTGGAAAATGACGATCCGTAACGCAACAACGCTGTTTGCTGCCCTGGCTATGGCCACGGGCGTTTTGGTCACCGTCCCCGCTGCTGCCGGCACCGGGATTGAATTTGAGCGCAGCTCGCCGAGTGAGCTTTTCGCCAGCGATCTGAGCGTCGATCGGGCGCAGTTGGCGGCTGAATTGATGGAAAGTCTGCGTGAGAGCGGCTCGCGTCTGGATCAGGTGCAAGTCCGCGAACAGCTGGCCGAAGCCCCGCGTGACGGGGACTCCGAGCCCTGCGAAGCCATCGAAGACGAGGATGGACTGGTCGGTGGACTGGTGATGTACATCGGTAACCGTTAATGTAAGGCAGTAGAGCCCGCAAGGCTGGCCCCAACCGAGGCAGCACCATGGACCAAGAGTGGAATGACAATCAGCCGATCTACCGCCAGCTTCGAGACAGAGTGGTGGACATGATCCTGGAGGGCGTCCTCGCCGAGGGTGACGCCCTCCCCTCGGTCCGCAATGTGGCGACCGAGTACCAGATCAATCCGCTCACCGTGCTCAAGGCCTACCAGGCCCTGCAGGACGAGGCATTGGTGGACAAGCGCCGGGGGCGAGGCATGTTCGTGCGCGATGGGGCCGTATCCCGTCTGCGCGAATCCGAACGTCAGCAGTTTCTCGAGCAGGAATGGCCGCAGATTCTCGAGCGCATCGAGCGACTCGGCCTGGATCCGGAGAAACTGCTGTCCGCGGGGAATAGGGAGCGACAATCATGAGCGCCGTCATCAAGGCAAGCAATCTGAGCAAGCATTATGGGCGGACCGAGGCCCTGAGTGGCCTGGACTTCGAAATCCAGCCCGGTTCCATTGTCGGCCTGATCGGGCCCAATGGCGCCGGCAAGACCACCGCGCTCAAGGCCATTCTCGGCCTGACCCGCTTTGACGGGGAGCTGGAGGTCATGGGCCAGGATCCTCGCCAGGCCCGGCATCAGTTGATGCGCGATGTCTGTTTCATCGCCGATGTGGCTGTTCTGCCCCGCTGGCTCAAGGTCTGGCAGGCCCTGGATTTCGTCGAGGGTGTGCATCCCCGCTTTGACCGTGAACGAGCCGAGGCCTTTCTCGCCCGAACCGAGATTCGGCGCGATCGCAAGGTCGGCCAGCTCTCCAAAGGCATGATCACCCAGTTGCACCTGGCCCTGATCATGGCCATTGATGCCCGTCTGCTGGTTCTGGACGAGCCCACGCTGGGTCTGGATATTCTCTATCGCAAGGCCTTCTATGACCATCTTCTGAATGATTACTTTGATGGTGATCGCACCATTCTCGTTACCACCCACCAGGTGGAAGAGATCGAGAAAATTCTGACCCATGTCATGTTCATCAAGGCAGGGAAGCTGGTGCTTGATGAGGAAATGGAAACGTTACCCAAACGATTCAGCGAGGTTCTGGTCAAGCCGGCTGATGCCGACAGGGCCCGTGAGATGAATCCCCTGCATGAACGGGAATTGCTGGGTCGTCACCTGTTCCTGTTTGAGGAGCAGCCGCGGGAGCGGCTCGCGGAGCTGGGGGAGATCCATAATCCGGGTATCGCCGACATTTTCGTTGCCAAGATGGGCAAGGGTCCGGCAACCGCCGGGGAGGTGCAGTCATGAATCAATTGCATGCCATGTACAGCCTCATCCGGCGCGAGCTGTGGGAACACAAGTCCCTGTGGATTGCGCCTGCCGTGACCGCAGCACTGTTTCTGGTGGCCTCGGTCTGGGGTTTCATCAGCCTGGTGAGCAATCCCACCGCGGTGGAACAATTCAATCAGCATGTCTTGCCGCAGATGACGGGTGACCGGGCCTTTGATGTTGCCCACGGCATGACACGGGCCAGTGCCTTCACGATTTACGCCGTCATGGTGGTCGTGTTGTTCTTCTATGCCCTCGACTGCCTCTACAGTGAACGCCGTGACCGCAGTATTCTGTTTTGGCGGTCGCTGCCGGTCTCGGACACCCTGACCGTATTGTCCAAGTTGTTGGTGGTCCTGCTGGTGGCACCGGTAATTGTGCTGCTGGTGGGGCTGGCGCTGGAGGTTCTTGGCTTGTTACTCGCGCCCATTCTCGTCATGGGTACGGACATGAGTTTCGGCGATTATCTGCAGCCACTGGCCGCCCTGTCTGCATTGTTCGGCATGCTGGGCGATATGTGGTTGCTTGGCCTCTGGTTCCTGCCCTACTTCGGTTGGCTGTTCCTGGTCTCGGCCTGGGCCCGCAAGGCCGCCTTTCTGTGGGCGGTGCTCCCGCCCCTGGGTGTGGCCTTGGTGGAGTGGGTGGCGCTCAGTTCCAGGGAGTTCCTGAAGATGATCGGGCATCATATCTCCCTGCCTTTCCAGAACGCCCAGCAACAGGACTTTGGTTTCCGCACCGGCGACCTGAATGTGGAGGCCTCCGCCGCCGAGATCACCGGTCTGGCCGGGTTTGCCGAGCCTGCTTTCTGGATTGGTCTGGCGGTGGGCGTGGCATTCATTGCCGCAGCGGTCGCCATCCGCCGTTATCGCGGCGAGACTGCCTGAGCCGGCCGTTCACAAGCCATTAAGGAATAAGAAAAACCCGCTTCTCCGGAAGCGGGTTTTTCTTATTCGGTTTTCCCCTTTAGCCCTCTGGAGGCTGCTCCATCCAGGCGCGACTGAACCAGACTGCCAATACCGCTGCAAAATACTGCAGGCTGATCCAGCTCTGTTGCGCCTGATCGGCACCGTTGGCCTCAAGAAGCTGCAGGAAGGGCCAGCCGAGAAAGGCGAAGGCGATGGTCAGCAGCCAATGGCTTTCCTCTCCCCCCTGGTAATAATGACGGCCATGATTGAAACTCAGCGCGCCGCAGACGAGGCCGGCTGCCAGGGCCCAGACATGGAGCTGTTCCTGCTGCAGGGCCAGCGCTGCAATCAGCAGCAGCGGCAGGGCAAAAAGCCAGCCCCAGCGCCGGCCCAGGGCGATGAGCTGGTGGATCCACTGACGATGTCTAGTCTGGCTGGGCCTTCTCGGCATTCGGCTACTCTGAAACAGGGCTTCCTCACAGGCTATCATTGCAGTCATGGATGTGAATCTTTTCCTCGTGCTCAATTTCATTGGCGGCATCGGGCTGTTTCTGCTCGGCATGCGGCTGATGACCGAGGGCCTGAAGGTAGCGGCGGGCGACGCCCTGCGTCATATCCTCGGTTTTGCCACTCGCAGCCGGATTCGCGGTCTGGCGTCCGGCGCTCTGATCACCAGCCTGGTGCAGTCCTCAAGCGCGGTGATCTTTGCCACCATTGGATTCGTCAACGCCGGGATCATCGGGCTGAGCCAGGCGGTGGGGGTGATCTACGGTGCCAACCTGGGTACTACCGCCACCACATGGCTGGTGAGCGTGGTCGGTTTGGAGTTCAGCCTCAAGGCCTTCGCTCTGCCCTTCATTGGCGTCGGCGTGTTCCTGCGCATCCTGGCCCGCTATGGCCAGTGGCGGGCAATGGGGGATGCCATTGCCGGCTTCGGCATTTTCTTCCTTGGCCTGGACGTAATGACGGACATGTTCCGGGAGACCGGTCCCATGCTGACTCCGGCGGTGGAGAGCGAGGGTGTGCTCCTGCTGCTATTGCATTTGCTGGCCGGTTTCGTGATGACCGTTATCATGCAGTCTTCCAGCGCCGCCCTGGCGGTCATTCTTACCGCGGCCTCCGGCGGCCTGCTGGGACTGCCCGGGGCGGCGGCCATGATGATCGGCGCCAACCTGGGCACCACTTCCACCGCCGTGTTCGCATCCCTGGCCGCGACCCCCAATGCCCGTCGCGTGGCCGCCTCCCATGTGATCTTCAACCTGCTGGAAGCGACCATTCTGTTCCTGGCCTTCGGGTTCCTGCTAGGCTTGGTCCAGTGGCTGGCTGCTGCGGTGGGCATGGGGCACTCCATGGCCGTGTCGCTGGCCTTCTTCCACAGCATTGGCAAGCTGATCGGTCTGGCCGCCATCTGGCCTCTGACCGGTCTCATGGTCGACGCCCTGGGGCGTTACTTTCGCCCCGTTGCCGGTAGCCTGGCGCGGCCGCAGTTCCTTGACGAGGCCGTGTTGAGCACACCCAGCCTGGGCCTGCGTGCGGTGGATCGGGAGCTCAACCGCAGCCTGGTGGCCGCCAGTCACCTTTTTCACGATGCCATTGCCGCCAAGCGGCCGGATCCGGCTCGACTGACCCGCACTCAGGGGGATCTGCGAACCCTGCTGGACAGCATCAACGACGCCCTGCAGGGCTTGAGCGCCGACGATATGAAGTCGCGGCAAAAAGAGGCACTGCCTCAGGTGCTGAGGGCCACGCGCTATCTGGAGGAATTGTCCGAACGCGCCCTGGAACTGGATGAGCTGGCCCGCCGCCTGCCTTCCCGGTGCCCGGTGGAAGACCCGGACACCGCCCCCTTGTTGACCGCCCTGGCTCGGGACCTCAAGCCGGAGCGGCTCACTGAAACGGGACTGGACCCTGTCTTTGACGAGCGTTACCAGGTGGTCAAGTCCGAGCTGCTCTCGGCCGGGGCCGCCAAGCGCATGAGCAGTCGCCAGATGAGTGAGTGGCTGGATTACTTCAGCATTCTCCGGCGGGCAGTGAAAACCGCCGGGCGCGCCCGTCTGCACGCCCGTGCCTTCAGTCAGGCGCTGGACGACGAGGCCGCGCCTGCCGAAACCACGGCCTCGGCAGGCGAAAACGCCTAGCCGCCTTTCGATCGCAGGCCTTCGGCAACCCGTTCCGCTGTCCTGCTGGCCGCATCCCGGAAGGGCAGCAGCAATTCATGTTCCGGAAGATCAGCCAGCGCCCGGATATCCGCCGGGTGATGGGCGGTGAGCATGATCCGGCCCTGGAAGCCGCCATGGCGAAGGCTGTCGAGCAGCGCCCGGTTGGCGACCGGATCCGGAATGGTACTGATGACCATCCGGGCATGGCTCAGCGGCAGGCGTTCGGCCAGTTCCGGGTCTTCGGCATCGCCGTAGCAGGCCCGAACTTCCTCTGCGAGCAGTCCGTCTACTGCCGACGGGTCGAAATCCACGCCCAGTACCTGGATGTCCCGGTCGCTCAGTTTCATGGCCAGGTCATAACCAAAACGGCCGAGGCCGCAAACGATCACATCGACCGCCGCCTCCTTCTGGCTATCCTGGTCCTGCTGCGGCATCCGCTCACGCTCGAAAATCCGCAGCCACGGGGCAATGCGGTCGTATATGGGATGAGAGTAAATGATCAGATAGGTGGACAGACCGATGGTGATCAGGCCGACCAGGGTCACCAGGCCCACGGTTTCGGCAGTAATGTGGCCGAGACTGTAGCCCAGGGCGGCCAGGATCAGGGAGAACTCGCTGATCTGGGCCACCGTCAGGCCGGCCAGGAAGCCGGTTCGGCTGCGATAGCCCATGAAACCCATGATGATCATGACGATGATGGGGTTGCCGATCAGAACGAAGGCCGACAGGATCAGCGCTGGTCCCACCTGTGCACCCAGCAGGTCCAGCTCGAGCTGCGAGCCCAGATGCAGGAAGAAGAACAGGAGCAGGAAGTCGCGCACGGTGGTCAGACGGGCACCCAGCGCATCACGGAAGCGGGTGGAGGCCAGGGAGATGCCCGCCAGGAAGGCGCCGACCTCCATGCTGAAACCCATGGCATCGCCGACCGCGGCCAGGGTGACCGCCCAGGCAATCCCAAACAGGACCAACAATTCCCGATTGCGGGCGATCATCTCCATCAGTCGCGGCAGGATATAGCGCATTGCGATGGCGACCCCCAGCAGCATGACGATGCCGGCGCCCAGAACCCTGAGGGCTTCCATCCAGGGGCCTTCGGTGTCGGTGCCGGCGCCAAAGGCCGACAGCCCGATCATCACCATCACCACCACAATGTCCTGAACGATCAGAAAGCCGATGGCGATCCGGCCGTGTAGGGCGTCGATCTCGCGTTTATCGGACAGCAGCTTGACGATGATGATGGTGCTGGAGAAGGTCAGCGCCACGGCAACGTACAGCGCGGTAACCGGTGACATGCCAAGGGCGATGGCGATGAAATAGCCCACCACCGATGTGAAGATGACCTGGCCCATGCCGGTGGCCAGAGCGACCGGACCCATGGTGCGAATCAGGGACAAGTCCAGCTTCAGGCCCACCACGAACAGCAACAGGGCGATGCCGAGTTCGGCCAGCAGTTCGATATCACCGGGATGAGGCACCAGGCCGGTTACCGCCGGCCCGGCGATGATGCCCGCGGCGATAAAGGCTACGATGAGGGGCTGGCGCAAGAGCATGGCCAGGCCCCCGATCCCGACGGCGAGAGCGAGCAGAATGGCGATATCGAAGAATTCGGTTTCCATCAGACACCCGGTTTTCGGTTATTGTGTTGCGGCAGCACCAGACGGGATTGAACCATATCGGGGGCCTGTGATGAATCCATTCCTGCTGGGGAACCACTGATTAATTCATTGCTTGCCCGTAGCGCAGAGGCTACTGTGCTGCGCAATGCGCCTTGAATCAGACGCTCTCAGCGCCAACTGCGGGTGCAAATGAATTAGTCAGATGTTCCTTGGTTATTGAGAGCTTGAATGGTTTGCCGTAAGGCGGCCCGAAAGGGAATTCACAAAGGGGACGGCGGAAGTCTCGCGCAAGAGGCTTCCGATACCAGTCCAGCAGCACAATGGCGCGCTGCGGATCATTTCAATAGACGAGGAGGAAGCATGGCCAGAATCCTGTCCAAGATCACATGGCTGGCGGCCACGGGGGCATTGACCCTCGGTCTGGCAGCCTGTGGCGAGTCCGAGCCCCCGGCGGCACCGGAGGATGATTTTGAGTTTTCGGTGTTGTCCGGCGGTTTTGAATCCACCTACCGACCGCTGCCATCGGAAACGGTCTTGATCACCAACGCCACCATTCTTACCGGCGCCGGTGAGCGAATCGACGATGGCAGCCTGCTGATGCGCGATGGCCGTATCGAGGCGGTCGGCAGCGAAATTGAGGCCCCCGAGGATGCCCGGGTGGTGGATGCCGATGGGGGTTGGCTGACCCCAGGGATCATCGATAGCCACTCCCATCTTGGGGTCTATCCCTCTCCGGGTGACTGGGCCCATGCCGATGGCAACGAAATCGTTTCCGCCAACACCGCCCATGTCTGGGCCGAGCACGGCCTCTGGCCCCAGGACCCGGGATTCATCCGCGCCCTGGAAGGCGGGGTGACCACCGCCCTGATCCTGCCCGGTTCGGCCAACATCTTTGGCGGGCGCGGGGTGACCATCAAGAACGTGCCGGGACGCACTGCCCAGGACATGAAGTTTCCGGGCGCCCCCCATGCGCTGAAGATGGCTTGTGGCGAGAACCCCAAGCGGGTCTACGGCCAGGGCAGAAACTCCCAGCCCTATACCCGCATGGGCAACAAGGCTTTCGTGCGCAGCGCCTTCATCGACGCCCAGGATTATCTGGACCGCTGGGAAGACTACAAGCGCAAGAAGGCCAATGGCGAGGATGTGGACGCGCCCAAGCGTGACCTGGCGATGGAGACCATTGCCGGTGTCCTCAACGACGAAATCCTGCTGCATAACCATTGTTATCGTGCCGATGAGATGACCCATCGGATGGATATCGCCGAGGAATTCGGTTTTCATATCACTGCCTTTCATCATGCGGTGGAGTCCTACAAGATCGCTGACCGGCTTGCCGAGGCCGACGTCTGTTCGGCCATGTGGTCCGACTGGTGGGGCTTCAAGCTGGAGGCCTGGGATGGCATCCGGGAGAACATCCCCCTGGTGGAAGCGGCGGGCGCCTGTGCCGTGCTGCATTCCGACTCCGCCCAGGACATTCAGCGCCTGAATCAGGAAGCGGCCAAGACCATGGCGGCCGCCAACCGGGCCGGCATGGCGGTCAGCCGTGAACAGGCCATCCGCTGGATCACCCTCAATGCCGCCCGCATTCTCGGCATCGACGAGGTCACCGGCTCCCTGGAGCCGGGCAAGAACGCCGATGTGGTGCTCTGGGATGGTGATCCCTTCAGTGTCTACAGCCGCACCCGCTTGGTGTTCATCGACGGGGCCCGGATCTATGACCGGGACGATCCCCTGCGCCTTCCGGAACTGGATTTCACCCTCGGCATGTTTGAAGGAGATCAGTGATGCTCAGATCCATTGCCCTAGTTTTGCTGACGGCATGGGGGCTGGCTGCTGGCCCCGTCATGGCCGAGCGTCTCGCCATCACCAATGCCACCGTCCACACCCTGGGTGAGGATGGGGTCATCGAAGAGGCCACCATCCTGGTCCGTGATGGTCGTATCGAGGCGGTTGGAAGCGACCTGAGTGCACCGTCGGGTGTGACCCGAATCGATGCCGAGGGTCGGATCGTCACACCCGGCATTATCGATGCCCATGGCCAGATCGGCATTGTCGAAGTCGGTGCGGTCAGTGGCAGCAATGACAGCTCGGTGTCGGGTCGTCATTTCACCGCCGCTTTTGATGTCACCGATGCCATTAACCCGGCATCCATGCTGATTCCCGTGAATCGGGTGGAAGGGATCACCCGTGCCGTGGTGGCACCCGGTCATGGCAGCGGCGGCACCCTGATCGCCGGGCGTGGCGCGATCATTGACCTGGGAGGTGAGGGTGATTATGTCACCCGCAGCCCGGCGGCCATGTATGCCAGTCTCGGCGAGACCGGTGCCCAGCTGTCGGGCGGTTCCCGTGGCGCGGCCATGCTGCATCTACGGGAAGCCCTGCAGGATGCCCGTGACTTCGCCGACAACCGGAGTGCCTTCGAGCGGCGGGAACGGCGCGACTACGCCCTGGGGCGGCTGGACCTGGAGGCCCTGCAGCCGGTGATTGAGGGTGACATGCCCTTCATCGTCCAGGTTCATCGGGCCAGTGATATTCGCGCCGCCCTGCGTCTGGCCACGGATTTTGATCTCCGCCTGGTGATCAGCGGCGGTGCTGAGGCCTGGAAAGTGGCCGATGAGTTGGCGGCACTCAATGTGCCCGTGCTGATTGATCCGCTGCAGAACCTCCCCGGTCGTTTCGAATCTCTCGGGGCCACGCTGGAGAATGCAGCACGCCTGCACGAAGCCGGTGTCGACTTCGCCTTTGCCACCGGTGATAGCCACAATGCCCGCAACATCACCCAGGCGGCCGGCAATGCTGTGGCCCACGGCCTGCCCCATGAGGTCGCCTTGGCTGCGGTCATGTCGCAGCCGGCACGGATCTGGGGGATCGACGACCGGGTCGGGCGGATTGAGGCCGGCCTGGATGCCGACTTGGTGGTCTGGGATGGGGATCCGCTGGAAGTCACCAGCTATCCGGACCATGTGATCATCAAGGGTCGGGAGATGTCCATGGAAACCCGGCATACCCGCCTGCGGGATCGTTATATGAATCTGGAAGACGATGAATTGCCCCGCGCCTATCGTCGCTAGGCACGGGGCCTTGAGAAATCAGGACCGAGACAGGCCCTTCCCGCAGGGGAAGGGCCTTTTTTTGTCCGACAGGCCCTCCCCGGCTTTGATATGATTTCGGTATGAATCGTCTACTCAAAATCCTCATTCTCGTGCTTGCCTCCTTCATGGTGGCCGGCTCCAATGGCTGTCCCTTCGATGTGGATGAAATCCTCCGCGGTGGCAGTGACGGTGAGAGCGCCTCACTGACCTGGAAGCGGGCCCAGCATGTCATTGGGCAAAGCTCCATGACCGTGGTCGAGTCGGATCGCAGCACCGATGCCAACACTCTGCTTGATCCCGGCGGGGTCATTGTTTCCGGTGGCCGCCTTTATATTGCCGACAGCGGGGCCAACCGGGTGCTGGGCTGGGGCAGTCCACCGGACCGCAATAACGAAGCAGCGGATTTTGTCCTTGGCCAGCCGGGCATGAGTGACGATGGCCGCGGCCGGGATCGGGCCGGCCTGCATGAGCCGGTGGGTCTGATCGCCGGTAGCTGGGGCCTGGCGGTTGCCGATCTGGCCAATCATCGGGTGCTGCTCTGGAACGAGCGACCGACCAGCGGGCCCCAGGATGCCGACCGGGTATTCGGTCAACCGACTCGGGATGAGGTCCTGCTGCCGGGATGCGACGCGGATGCCATGGATTCTCCCTGGGGGGTGGCCGCCCCCGGCAGCCGTCTGCTGGTTTCGGATTATGAGAACAACCGCCTGCTGCTGTTCGAGCGCGGTGATGCCAGCGGTGCCGATGCCCGGGGCGTGATCGGTCAGCCGGACCTATCCACTTGCGTCGCCAATCGGGGTCAGGGTCAAGCCTCGGCGGACAGCCTTTCCGGACCGGCCGGTATCTGGACCGACGGGGATCGACTGGCCGTGGCCGATCGTTTCAACAACCGGGTATTGCTCTGGGACAGTTTCCCGGAGGAGGGTGAGCCGGCCGATCGTGTCATTGGCCAGGAAGACATGGATAGCAATACCACCAACGCCGGTGGTCTGGAACGCGGTCTCAATGCTCCCACCGCTGTCTGGTGGGATGGCAGCCGTCTTTTCGTGGCCGACCGGGGCAATCACCGGGTCCTGATCTACGACCGCTGGCCCAGCCGCAACCATGTCCAGGCCGATGCGGTGCTCGGTCAGCCTGATCGGCGCTCCAATCAGCGCAACAACACCGGCGACAACAGCCCGGTGAATGCCCGCAGTCTATCCCGACCGGAAGCGGTTTATTCCGATGGAGAAGAGCTGCTGGTGGTGGATAGTGATAATGACCGCGTACTGTCCTTCGATATCTCCGACTAGGCCATGCAGACCCTGGATGCCAGTGCCGAGCAGGACGGTCGTATTCCGGTAGGCATCAGTTCCTGCCTGCTGGGAGAGGAAGTCCGCTACAACGGTGGCCACAAGCGTCATCGTTACGTTGAGCAGGTTCTCGGCCGTTACTTTCGCTATCTGCCTTTCTGCCCGGAGGTAGCCATCGGCATGGGGGTGCCGCGCCCACCGATCCGCCTGGTGGGGGACCCGGACGCACCGCAGGCCCGCCAGGTGAATGATCCGTCCAGGGATTTCAGCGATGCCCTGAGAGCTTACGGGCGTGAGCAGGCGGCGAACCTGGACGGGCAGATCAGCGGCTACATCCTCAAGGCCAAGTCGCCGAGCTGCGGCATGGAGCGGGTCAAGGTCTATGACGTCAAGGGCATGCCCACCGGTCAGGGCCGGGGGCTCTACGCTGAAGCGCTGATGGCACGCCATCCCTGCCTGCCGGTGGAGGAGGAAGGGCGGCTCAACGATCCCAATCTGCGTGACAATTTCATCGAGCGGGTTTTCGTCTATGACCGCTGGCGCCGCCTGCAGGCCGAAGGCCTGGATGCCGGCAGCCTGGTCCAGTTCCATACCCAGCATAAATTTCTGATTCTGGCCCACGACCAGCAGGCCTATCGCGAGCTTGGACGGCTGGTGGCCGGCGCCGGCAAGGGCGATATCCAGGCGCTGGCCGAACAGTACCTGAGTCAATTGATGCAGGCGCTTTCGAAGCATGCCTCAAGACGGGATCACGCCAATGTGCTGATGCACCTGGCAGGCTTTTTCAAAAAGCAACTGGATGGCGGTGACCGTCAGGAACTGGAGGACAGCATCCAGGCTTATCGCCGGGGTGAGCACCCCCTGCTGGTGCCGCTGACCCTGCTTCGCCATCATTTGCGCCGTCACCCCGAGGCCTACGTGGCCGGCCAGCACTATCTCGACCCCTTCCCCCGTGAGCTCGGCAGCGGCGAACGCTGAGGGCGCCTCGCCAAGTCCTTGATCTGCCGCCAAAATCAAACGTTTGTTTGACAATGAGCCCTCCCCAGCTATGTTTTTTATATGCCTCTGCGCAACGGATTGCCGTCCGGCCTGCTTAGCCTGTCGGCAGTCTGTTGCGTTTCGGCTACACAAGGAGCGGCCCGCGGGTCGCTCCTGTTTTCCAGAATCAACGAAACGGGAGGGCCTTTATGGTGGCACGACTCTGTATGGGGATTGCCTGTCTGTTACTGGCGCCGGCCTTGTTCGCCAATACCGGCGTTGCCTTCGTGCATGGCACAGGCAGTCAGACCGATGCCCGCAATGACTACTGGACAGCCGCGATGGTCGACTCGGTCGCATCCGGCCTGGACGACACCGCCAGGCATGTGGTGGTGAATTGCGATTTCGAGCAGTACATGTGGGATGAGGCGGCCGCCGGCTGCCTGGCCGGGCAACTGTATGACTTCATCCATGCCCACGACATCGATGATCTGGTGGTGATTACCCATTCCAATGGCGGCAACGTCATGCGCTGGATCCTCTCCAACCCCACCTGGGATGGTCGCTACCCGGACATCATTGAAGCCACCCGCTGGGTCAATGCCCTGGCCCCCTCCAGCCTGGGCACACCGCTGGCCAACGCGGTCATGGAAGGTAATGTCTTCGAGTCCTCTCTGGGCTGGCTGCTGGGCTACCAGAATGATGCCGTTCGCATGCAGCAGACTCACTGGATGGCGCACTACAACCAGAATTGGTTGCTGGGCACCGACGGCCGCCCCTCTCTGCCCCGCGGCTTCTGGTCCGTGGTGGGCAGTAACGTTCGGGTCGCCGTCTGGAGCGGCAATAGCTACTGCGGTGGCTACCACTACAACGTGGGACTGGCCGTCACCCAGGCCTGGCTCGACAGTTGCGCCGACGGCTTCCTCGAATGTGACAGCCAGTCCGGTGCCGGTCATGTCTGGTTTGAGGACACCTGGATGATGGATAACGGTTATGTCCTCAGCCACAACCAGAGCCGCCGGCCCTGCTTCGGGCTGGACAATATTCTGCGAGACGATCTCTGAGTCCGAGATTGGTTTCAGTGAGAAACTGCTTTATTCAAGGGGAAATCATGTTTCAGCGAATTCTGACCGTGATGGTGGTGGCCAGCCTGCCCGTGGCGGCAGCGGCCGAGCAAGTCCGTCTGCTGCCGCCGGCAAGTGACGATTTTCAGGGCAGCGTCCGGACCACCCAGATGGCCCAGGTTTCTGAAAGGCCGGAGGGTCCTCGTGGTGAGGCGGCGAGCATTTTCATGCCCGCCTCGGATGGAAAGATTCACAGCGGCGGGCTGCAGGCCCCCGAGGGTGAGAGCCGCAGCTACCGACTCGAGGTGAGTGCGGCCAGACTGGCCGATGGGGTGTCTCTGCCCTTGAGCGCAGCGGGCGCCGTCGTCAGGCTGTCGCCGGTGGGATCCTCAGGTGCGCGTCAGCTCCAGGGCCGTGATGTGGAGATCCGTCAGGGGCCCTGGGCCCTGCAGGGCCGTGCGGTGGCCCGGGAATTGGCGGGGGCGGAACATCAGCAGGCGGCAAGGGAGGTGTTTGGTCCCGATACCCTCGCTTTCCGCCTGGACCGGCGCATTGCGGCCGGGGAGGCGACCTTGCAGGTTCGGCGGGAAGCCTTGATGCGCGGCGGTCGCTATCAGGTCCATGTGTTCGAACCGGAGAGCCCGGCCGTGGGCGTGATCTCCGCTTCCCAGCCATTGGTGAGTCTGGGCGAGAGCCTGTCGGCGGAAGCCGGCGTGGCTGGCCTGCGGAATCTGAAAGTGGAATCGGTGGAAGCCTGGCTGCACAGCCCCTCCGGTGAGCGCATGCGGGTGGATGATCTGTCCACGGTCACTCTGCCCCGGCTGAGTGCGGTTGAGCCCGGTCTCTGGGAGCTGGAAGGCAGAATCCAGGCCCGCGGTCCCGACGGTCCCGTGCGACGGGATGTGCGCGTCGCCTTTGAGGGGGTACCGCCCACCGCTCGCCTGGATGGTCGGATCGCCCTTGAACGCGAGCGTGGCGAGTGGCGTCTGCGTCTTGGCGTGGAAGTGGGCACGGCCGGTCGCTATGAATTGCGGGCCAGCCTGCCCGGTGCGGGCACGGCCCATGCCGCCCGCTGGCTTGAGCCCGGCGCCCACGAGCTGGTGCTGAGCTTCCCGGGCGAGCCACCGCGGGATGCGGTGCTGCGGGATCTGCGTCTGGTGGATCAAAGCCGGATGGCCATGCTCCATGTTCAGGACCAGGGCATTCAGATCGGCGGCTGGACACCGATCCTGCCGGGCATGCCTCTGCGCTGATACCTGCGTCCATCCGCGGGGGCCGCTTTGGCTGGCCCCCGCGGCATTCGGACTAGAAGCCCGCAAACTCCACTCTCAGCCCCAGCTGGGTGCTCGGCTGCAGGCCATCCAGGTCAATACCCGCCGCGCGCAAGGCGATATTGTCGCCCAGGTAGACCGACAGGCCCAGGTCGAAACTCCAGCGGCTGTCCAGATCGGTGGACCCCGTTGCCCGGCTGTAGACCACGGCCGCGTCTAATTCCAGGCGGTCGGTGGGCCGGGCCCGGACACCGTAGCGACCCCGCAGGAGATTCCAGTCCGAACGGGACAGCTCATCGTCACTCCAGCGATCCTGCAAATAGCTCAGGGTGACGAAGAAGGAACTGCGGTCGGCATAGTGTTCATGCAGGCCCAGGCCAAGTTCGCGGCTGACCCGGCTGCCAAGTTCCTCGTAATCCCCCTCCTGCCAGTTGAGGAAGACATAGCTGCTCTCGCCGGTTTCGTAGGCCCCTTCGACTCGCCAGCTATCGCCCTCAAGGCCACTCTCGTCCAGTTCCTCGGTACCGGCCCAGACGCTGATGTGGGAATAGTCAAAGTCCAGTCCACCGCGGCGAGGACTGGGCTGTCGTTCATTGGGGCGTTGTCGGTCCCCCTGCCAGTCGCGGGCGGCGAAGTCCTGGGCGCCGCCGAGGCCTTCGGCAGACACGGGGGTTGGCGACCAGGGCAGCAGGCCCATGGCAATGACGAGAAAGACACTGTGTTTTCTCATTGGCGTGCCCGATCCTTTGCAGCGGCTGATAATGACCGGCCCCGGGCGTGGGGCGGGGTAAACGGCCGCCATTATACGTGCGCCGCCGTCAAATGCAGCATCCCCGTCTGACCGGCGGGCCGATGCCGCAGGTCGCGTCCCTGGGGGCGCTTTGCTCGGCCTGTGGTAGCCTATACAGGTTGCCGCACCGTTGCCGCCCGGCGCGGGTGCAGGCGCTTGTTTCCATCGGGCCCAAGGCCCGCCCTGATCGAGTCTGGAGAGAAGAGCAATGTGGAGAATGCCTCTCAGCGTGTTGATTTTCGCTTTTTTGGCGAGCGCGGCAATCGCCCAGCCCATGCCTGAGCAGCAAATGGAGCAGCAGGAGCAGGAAGCCGAAGAGGACGCCATTTTCGGTGAGCTGGACCGGGAGGAAGTGGATGCCTTTGCCAGCGTTCATTACCGGGTGGTTGAGCTGGAGCGGGATTTTGTCCAGCGCCTGCGTAATCGGGACGAAGGGCAGGACGCGGGTGAGATGCAGCGGGAAATGACCCGTGAGCGACTGGAAATGATCCGTGAGGCCGGCCTTGATTCGGAGAGCTACCAGCGCGTTAGATCCGCCATGGCCCGCAATGAGGCCCTGAGGGATTACATCGAAGAGCAGGAGCTGGAACACCGGGCTGATAACGACTAACAGCTGACAATGGGCGGCTGCCGGGGAGGCGTGATGGCGACAGAGTCGGATAAGCAAGAGAGGCGCAGGCATACGCGGGTGGACTTCCGGGCGGATGCTCGTCTCAATACTGACGGCAGCCAATGGCCTTGCGAGTTATTGAATGTTTCCGTTAAGGGGGCGCTTCTTACCCGGCCCGAGGGATGGCCTGGGAATGAGGGTGATCGCAGCCTGTTGAGCATTGCGCTTGAGGGCGGGGCACCCGTGGAAATGGAAGTCAATGTGGTCCGCGTGGAGGCTGAGAAAGTGGCCTGTGACTGGGACATGTTCGACGTGGCCGGATTCGTCCAACTGCGGCGCATGCTGGAGCAACAGCTGGGCGATCCCGAATTGGTCGCCCGTGAGCTGACCCAGCTTTACTCACAGGACTAGAGGTCTCCAGGTGAAGCAACTCCGCGTCTCCGTTGACGAACTGGTTCCGGGGCTCTACGTCAGTGAGCTTGACCGTCCCTGGACGGAGACACCTTTCCTGTTTCAGGGCTTCATGGTTGAGACCGAAGCCGATATCCGAGCACTCCGGGAGCATTGTGAGTACGTCTGGGTGGACGGGGAGCGTTCACGCGAGTTGCCCGCGTCCACTCCCAGGCCGGATGGGTCGGGCACTGGCAGTCAGCAGGTCAAAGACGCTTCCGCAAGCGATGTCATCAGTCTCAGCAAGCGATTGCACCAGGGCATGAGGGACGGACTGGCAGCCCGCCGTTTTGCAGCGGAGTGCTTGGCTCAGGCCTTTGAGCGGATACGCAGGAAGGAAGGCGGTGCCATGTCCAACCGTCTGGTCCAGTCGGCCGCCCGCCTGGACGGGCTGGTGGCCAGCTACCCGGAAGTCGCTCACTGGTTGGCCAATCTGCAGCAGCATGAGGACAGGCTGCTGGATCATTCGATCAATGTCAGTCTGCGTGCCCTGCTACTGGCTCGGGAACTGGAGCTGCCGCCTGCCGAGGTGGCGGCGGTGGGGTTTGGTGCCCTGCTGCACGATATCGGCAAGCTTAGCCTGTCGCCCGAACTGTTGAATAAGCCGAGGCCGTTGAGTCGCGAGGAGTGGGGCCAGATCCGCCGCCACCCGCTTATTGGCAGTCACCTTCTGGCCGGGGGTGCTCTTCCTGATACGGTCCAGCGAATCGTCCGCTACCACCATGAAAGGATTGACGGCCAAGGCTTCCCGGAAGGTTTGAAAGGCAATGAGCTGGAGCTGCCCATACGCGTGGTGGCGGTGGCCAATGCCTATGACAGCATGACCTCCAATCGTCTGGATCGGCCGCGGCTGTCTGGTTATCAGGCTGTGACCACCTTGATGCGTGATGCTGACAATACCTGGGGGCGCAGTCTGGTGGAGGCCTTTGTTCGCTGCACCGGCATCTATCCGGCGGGTACGCGGGTGCGATTGGGCAGTGGAGCCGAGGCAGTGGTGGTTCACACCCCCGTGACCCGCCGTCTGCAGCCGGTGGTTTGCATCTACCGTCGACCGGATGGCAGCAGTGATTCCCGTCTGCCGCTTTATGACCTGGCCGCCGTCTCGGCCAATGAGCGTCAACAATACATTGATCAGGTCATTGAGCCGGACGGCGGTGAGCAGGAGTTATTGCAGGTTATCACCCGCGAGGCCTTTGCCGCCTAACGGATCACAACCTCGCCCTGCATGGCACCCCAGTGGCCCGGAAAAGAGCAGAAGAAGCGGTAATCACCGTCTTCTTCGAACAGCGACGGGTCCAGTTCAAGGGTTGTACTTTCCCCCCCGCCGATCAGGTCGGTGGCTGCGATCACCCGCTCATCGCCAGCGGGGACATAATCATCATCGCTTGCCTCCATGGCATCCTGGGCGAGAGCTTCCAGATCTTCGGCACGGGTAAAGACGATGTTGTGGCCCATTGCCTCAATCCCCAGATCGCCGGAGTGGGTCAGGGTCAGTTCGATCACATCGCAGCTCTGGTCGATGACGATCTCATCGGTATCGAAACTCATGGCGTCATCGCTGTCCACGGTAATGCTGCAGTCTCCGGCCCAGGCTGACGGTGCCAGAAAAAACAGTGTGATCAACAGGGTAGGGAGTAGGGTCTGCTTGCCCATGTCTGTCTCCTTTTTCTTCTGCAGTGATCATCCCCGAGAAGGGTCGGGCCTGTGGGGCTTGGGACTTTGCTGCGGGCGCCTAGTTCAATCCGCTTATCAGTCACTATTCGGTGCCAACCGCCGGAGTGAGACAATGCGTTTCTCGGTGAGCTGGTAGACCAGCTCAAAACGGCCGTGTACACCGGATTCGGTGACAAACGGCCGAAAAGCACTGGCCGGCAGCACCACTCGTCGCCCATCCTCACTGAGGCCGGCGAAACGAGTCAGGCGCCCAGCGTAGTAATTTTCCATATCCTGCCGCTCCAGATTGATCTGGAAGATAATGCGGCAGATGGATTCTTCATCCCTCATACTCGCGCACGACGACGCCTTCATCATCGTCATCGTCTTCCACGGCATCTCCATTGGGCTCGACATCCACGTCCCTGCAGCGATAAACCCCATAGCGCTGCTTTCCACTGTCGATTTCGCTCAGGGCTGCAATGGTGTCACCACCGCGTTCAACGGCATGATTGCGGGCCAGGGTGATGAGATCGCTTTCCACCGCATCCTGATGGCGGTCCATACCGGCGACCCGAGCGAGCACGGACACCTCCACCGAGGAAATGCGCTCGCAGGCTTCGGCTTGTTCTTCGCTGATCAAGGCTATTCCTTCAGTGCCTGACTCCGGCCGAACCCATGTGCAGGCAGCGACAGTGAAGGTCATTGCGATCAGGGCAGTGGCGAGCGACGAGCGGTCATGAATACGCATGGTGCACTCCGGCAGTTGTTGAGCGATTGGCGGGAAGCTTCCATTTCAGCCCAAGCCTGGCACAGTGTAAAGTGATTGGGTTGTTTCCGCGTCCTGGCCTGATGAGCTGCAACCTGTCTATAGAGATTGGCTGCACACTCAGAGGTTCCTCAGGAATTGACCATGAGATCCATCAAGGGAGAAGGGCTGCATGGGCACTGAAATGTCCGGATTTGAGTTATTGCTGCTTGGGGTATTGCTGTTGGTCGTGGTTCTTTTCTTTGGCCGCGGTCTGGGTACGATGCTGAAGGAAAGCCGAGAAGCGCCCAAGGACTGGGGCGGGTTGTT
>NZ_SLKM01000267.1:0-24222 GCF_007134575.1 Natronospira sp. | reverse complement strand
TCAGCGCCCCCTTCTTGTTCAATACCAGACTGACTTCACTGACACCGAAATCGACTGTGATCAGGCGGCAAATCGAGTCCGCCAGGGCCTCCACCAACTGGAAACGGCTTGATTCCACATGCTCAACCACGGCCTTGGCAACGGTCTTGTAATCAAGGGCATCCTCGATGGCATCACTGCTGGCCGCGGGACGTATATCGGTGGCCATTTCAATATCCAGGACCACATCCTGCGGCAGGCGCCGTTCCCATTCGAAAATGCCCACCACCGTGCGGGCCTTGAGACCACGAATATAAACAGTATCCATTACATTCCTCTGTCAGCCGGCGGCACTGCAGCCGAGCGCATCGCCCGGCGGTTTGAGTTCATCCAGGCGCCAACGGGCCCGCACCGAAATCTCAGGCCCGACCGATTCACCGGCGGCCAACCTGCAGTAACCGGCATAGGCAATCATGGCACCATTATCCGTGCAGAAGGCCGGCCGGGGAAAGTGCAGGGAAACACCCTCCCCCTCCGCCAGCTCGGCCAGGGCGGCGCGCAAGCGGCGATTGGCGCCAACCCCACCCGCCACCACGAGACGCTTGAGACCGGTCTGACGCAGGGCCCGCCGGCATTTGAGGGCCAGCGTATCGACCATGGCCTGCTCAAAATCCCGGGCAATATCCGCCGCCAGCCCCGGCTCATCGGGCGCATCGCGCAAGGCATAGGCCACCGCCGTCTTCAGGCCGCTGAAGCTGAAATCCAGCCCCGGCTTGCGGGTCAGGGGCCGGGGGAAATCGAAGCGACCCGGGCGGCCGCCGGCGGCCAGCTCCGCCAGGGCCGGCCCGCCCGGATAAGGGAGACCGAGTAGCTTGGCCGTTTTGTCAAAGGCCTCGCCGGCGGCATCGTCGATGGACTGACCCAGGGTCCGGTAACGACCCAGCCCCTCCACCGCCACCAGCATGCTGTGACCGCCGGAGACCAACAGGGCGAGAAAAGGGAAATCCGGTGGGTCGGGCTCCAGGCGGGGGGCGAGGAGATGACCCTCCATGTGGTGCACGCCCAGGGCAGGCACACCCCATGCCCAGGCCAGGGAACGTCCCAGACTGGCGCCCACCAGCAAGGCCCCCACCAGGCCCGGACCGGCGGTGTAGGCGACGCCGTCGATGGCGCTGCCATCACAATCCGCCTCGGCCAGGGCCGCCTCCACCAGGGGAGCCAGCTTGCGGATATGGTCTCGGGAGGCAATCTCGGGCACCACGCCGCCATAAATGGCGTGGGAATCCACCTGGCTGTGAAGCTGATGCGCCAGCAAGCCGTCGGCACCGTCATAGACGGCCACCCCGGTTTCGTCGCAGGAAGTTTCGATCCCCAGCACCCGCATTGCAATGCCTCGCCAATGGTTATAGAATTGCGCGCCTTTCCCCGGCGCCGCCCTGTGGCCGCCTGGAGAACGATTCATCAGAGGTGAGAGTTTACATGCCCAGCGTACGCGTGAAAGAAAATGAACCCTTTGAGGTGGCCCTGCGCCGCTTCAAGCGCTCCTGCGAGAAGGCCGGCGTGCTGACCGAAGTCCGTCGCCGCGAACACTACGAAAAGCCCACCCAGGAGCGCAAGCGCAAGCGGGCCGCGGCCGTGAAGCGCCACATGAAGAAGCTGTCCCGCGAAAAGGCTCGCCGTCAGCGCCCCTACTGATCGACTGCATCGGGGCCGAGCACTGCCATGAGCCTTCGCGACCGCATCCTTGCCGATACCAAGACCGCCATGCGCGAGAAAGCGCGTGAGCGCCTGTCCGTGCTGCGCATGCTCTCCGCCGCCATCAAGCAGCGGGAAGTGGATGAGCGCGTCGAGCTGGACGAGGCGGCGATGACCGCGGTGGTGGAAAAAATGGTCAAGCAGCGGCGCGACTCCGAAAAGCAGTATCGGGAAGGCGGCCGGGACGACCTGGCCGACAAGGAAGCGGCCGAAATCGTCATCCTGGAAGAATACCTGCCCGAACAGCTGGATGATGCCGAGCTGGAATCCCTGATCGAGGGCGCCATCAGCGATGCCGGGGCCGGGTCCATGAAGGACATGGGCAAGGTCATGGGCCTGCTCAAGCCCAAGATTCAGGGCCGCGCCGACATGGGCGCGGTCAGTCAGAAGGTCAAGGCCCGCCTGGGCTGATCACTCCCGGGCATACTCCGCCCGCCACAATCGACTATGCTTTGCTATCGGGGCCAGTGCTCAGCCGCCGTCGGCGGCCCCGTGGTGGATCCCCAGACACACCAGCCCAGTGGCAAAGGTAGATGGCACGCATACCCCAGCATTTCATTGATGAGCTGCTTGAACGGGTGGACATTGTCGACCTGATCGACAGCCGTGTGCCGCTGAAGAAAAAGGGCAGCGAATATGCCGCCTGCTGCCCCTTCCATACCGAGAAAACCCCTTCCTTTTACGTGGTGCCGGACAAGCAGTTCTATCACTGCTTCGGCTGCGGCGCCCACGGCACCGCGCTGAGCTTCCTGATGGAGTTCGACCATCTGGATTTCCGCGATGCAGTACAGGATCTGGCCGACCGGGTCGGCCTGGAGATCCCCACCGAGGCCAGCGCCCCCAGCCCCGACCCGGACGGCCATCTGCGGGCCGCCCTGGCCCACGCCGATGACTATTTCCGCCGCCAGCTTCGCCAATCGGAGGCCGCCAAGGCCTATCTTCAGGGCCGCAGGGTCTCGGGCAAAACCGCGGCCCGGTTCGGACTGGGCTACGCCCCCGATCAATGGAGCGGCCTGCTGGACAGCGTCGACAGCGACGCCCGCCGTGAGGCCCTGCTGAGCACGGGCATGCTGGTCCGCAAGGATTCCGGGCGCTTCTATGACCGCTTTCGGGGCAGAGTCATGTTCCCCATCCGCGATAGTCGCGGCCGGACCATCGCCTTCGGCGGCCGGGTGATCGGGGAAGCCCAGGGGCCCAAGTATTACAACAGCCCCGAGCACCCCCTGTTTCACAAGGGCCGCGAGCTCTATGGCCTTTATGAGGCCCGTCAGGCCCTGCGCAGTATTCCGCGCTTGCTGGTGGTGGAAGGCTATATGGATGTCATCGCCCTGGCCGAGGCCGGCATCCACTGGGCGGTGGCCACCTTGGGTACCGCCACCACACCGGATCATCTGGACAAGGCCTTCCGGATCACCCGCGAGGTGGTCTGCTGCTTCGACGGTGACCGGGCTGGCCGACAGGCGGCCTGGCGGGCGCTGGAAAACGCCCTGCCGGCCCTCCGAGCCGGGCGGGAGGTCCGCTTTCTCTTCCTGCCGGAGGGCGAGGACCCGGACTCCATGGTTCGCCGCGAAGGGGCCGATGCCTTCCAGCAACGGGTTGCTGGCGCGGAATCCCTGTCTCGCTGGATGCGGCGCCATTTGAGTGAAGACCTGGACCTGGGCACGGCCGAAGGTCGGGCGGCGCTGGTGGAAAAGGCCCGACCGTTGCTGGCGCGAGTTCGCGACCGGGTCTATCGTGAGCTGCTCTCCGACGAACTGGCCGATGCCGCCGGCCTCGATCCGGCGCGCTGGGCCGCCATGCTGGCCGATGCCACCGAGACCGCCCCCAGCAGCAAGCCAGCCCCAGACACGGCCGCCCCCACCCGGCCCCGAATCCAGCGGCCGGCACCTCTGCAGATTCGGCTGACCCCGGTGCGGGAAGCCCTGGCAATCCTGCTGCAGTCGCCGCGGATCGCCACGCGGGTAGCGGAACAGCCCAAACTGGCAACGCTGGACCTGCCAGGCGCGGACACCCTGGCGAAGATGCTTGAAATCTGTCGGGCAGAGCCCGAGATCAGAACGGCGACCCTGTTGGAACGGTGGCGGGGTGAGCAGGCCCATCCCCACCTGGAAAAGCTTGCCACCACCCGCGTGCCAGGCGAGGACGAGGACCTGGCCCGGCACCTGGACGCCATACTGGCGCGATTGACCGGGCCGCGGGCGATTGCGGCGAGAATGACCGAACTTCTGGACAAGGCGGCCAGCGATGGCCTGGACCAGACGGAAAAAGAGGAATTACGGGCCCTGCAGCAGGCGCGGGCGGCCCAGGAAAAGGCCGGCTGAGCGGGAACTTGCGCGGGCCGGCGTTGCCAGAAAAAACGGCGCGACAGGAACCAGTGTGCCCTTAAAAACTGGAAAGTTTGGGCACTGGCAGATATACTGGCCTGTTTCACTGTCCGCGAAAATCGGACGCGCTTCCTTCAGCCCTCAAGAGTGAACAGTACCGGACTATGGCACAGGATCGCAAGAAGCAGCTGAAACGACTGATCGCGGTCGGCAAGGAGAAGGGTTTCCTCACCTACGCCGAGGTCAATGATGCCCTGCCGGACGACATCGTCGATCCGGAACAGGTCGAAGACATCATCAACATGATCAATGACATGGGTATCGCCGTCCATGAGGTGGCCCCGGACTCGGATCAGCTGCTGATGTCAGACGCGGCAGTCAGTCCCGATGAGGACGCAGCCGAGGAAGCCGCAGCGGCCCTGGCAGCGGTGGACAACGAATTTGGGCGCACGACCGACCCGGTCCGGATGTACATGCGGGAAATGGGCTCGGTGGAGCTGCTGACCCGTGAGGGCGAGATCAAGATCGCCAAGCGGATCGAAGAAGGTCTCAACCAGGCCCTGGAATCCCTGGCTCGCTTCCCTCGTGCCGGCGGTCTGCTACTGGCCGAATATGAAACCGTGCAGGCCGGTGAAACCCGCCTGCCCGACCTGCTCACCGGCTTCCGCGACCCGGAAACCCTGGAAGAAGAGGTCCAGGCCCAGGAAGACGAGGACAGCGACGAAGAACCCCAGGATAACGGCCCCGATCCGGAGGAAGTGGAGAAGCGCATGGCCGCCCTGCGGCGCGCCCACGACAAGATGATTCGGGCGCTGAAAAAGCACGGCTGGGAAGACAAGAAGTCCCAGGAGCTGGTGGCAAAGAATGCGGAACGCTTCCTGGCCTTCAAGCTCAATGTGCGCTTCGTCAATCGTGCCTCCGCGGAGCTGCGGGAAGTCATGACCGCCATCCGCAAGCTTGAACGGGAAATCATGCGGATTGCCGTCAAGGGCGCCGGCATGCCCCGCAAGGAGTTCATCAAGTGCTTCCCGGACAATGAGACCTCCGCCGAGTGGCTGGACCGTCAGATCCGCGCCAAGCGCAAGTGGTCTTCCGGCCTCAACCGTCACCGGGACGAGATCGTTCGGCTCAAGGAAATGCTGGTGGAGCTGGAGCAGGAGAACCACCTGCCCATCGCCCAGATCAAGGAAATCAATCGCCGCATGTCCATTGGCGAAGCCAAGGCGCGGCGGGCGAAGAAGGAAATGGTGGAAGCCAACCTGCGGCTGGTCATTTCCATTGCCAAGAAATACACCAACCGGGGCCTGCAGTTCCTGGATCTGATCCAGGAAGGCAATATCGGCCTGATGAAGGCGGTGGATAAATTCGAATACCGCCGCGGCTACAAATTCTCCACCTACGCCACCTGGTGGATTCGTCAGGCCATCACCCGCTCCATTGCGGACCAGGCCCGCACCATCCGTATTCCGGTGCACATGATTGAGACCATCAACAAGCTCAATCGCGTCTCCCGCCAGATGCTGCAGGAAATGGGCCGGGAGCCTCAGCCGGATGAGTTGGCCGAGCGCATGGAAATGCCGGAGGAGAAAGTCCGCAAGGTGATGAAGATCGCCAAGGAACCCATCTCCATGGAGACACCCATCGGCGATGACGAAGACTCTCACCTGGGTGACTTCATCGAGGACATCACCGTGATCAGCCCGGTTGACTCGGCCACGGCTTCCGGTCTGCGCTCAGCCACCGGCAATGTACTGGCGGGTCTGACCCCTCGCGAAGCGAAGGTGCTGCGGATGCGTTTCGGTATCGACATGAATACCGACCACACCCTGGAAGAAGTGGGCAAGCAATTCGACGTCACCCGGGAGCGGATCCGCCAGATCGAAGCCAAGGCTCTGCGCAAGCTGCGTCATCCCACGCGGTCCGAGCAGCTTCGCTCCTTTCTGGAAGACTGAGAAGTACCAGCGGCCTGAACGCCAAAAGCCCCACCTCGGATCGAGGTGGGGCTTTTTCATGGTTAAGGAACCTCTGATTAATTCAGCGAAAGCTATCCGGGCGTGCCCTTTCCCAGGGCTCGGCATACCAGGCCGGCAGGGTCGCCCCCGAATCCTTCAGATCCCCCGGGTTCAGCCAATGGTAAAACTCATGATAGCTGATCACTTTCCGTTCATTGAGACGATGGTGAAACAGCTCCGGCGAGAATTTCCCGGGATGATCAAGGCCGGTCACCGCGACCAATTCCAGCAAATGCCTGATGGTATTGCGATGGTAGCGATAGACACGCTCTGCCTTGTCCGCCACATCCAGACCGTTCACCCGCAATGGGTCCTGGGTTGCCACCCCGGTGGGACAGCGATTGGTCTCACATTTCCGGGCCTGGATGCAGCCCAGGGCAAACATCATTCCCCGTGCGGAATTACACAGATCAGCCCCGAGGGCGATGTTGCGGGCAATATCGAAGGCGGAAATGACCTTTCCGCTGGCTATCACCCGAATCTGGTCCCTTAAGCCCGCGCCCACCAGGGTATTGTGGGCAAACACCAGGGCATCCCTCAGGGCCATGCCAACATGATTGGATAGCTCCAGTGAGGCGGCCCCGGTACCGCCTTCGCTGCCGTCGATGGTAATGAAGTCCGGCTTGATCCCGGTCTCATGCATGGCCTTGACCACCGCCATGAACTCCACACGACGACCGAGGCACAGCTTCATACCCACCGGCAACCCACCCGACAACTCCCGCAGGCGCGCGATGAATTCCAGCAAGCCGGTGGGAGTGGAGAACTCGCTATGGCAGGAGGGAGAAATCACATCCTGCCCCATGGGCACGCCACGCGCGGCTGCCAATTCCGGGGTCAGCTTTGAGGCCGGCAACATACCACCACCACCAGGCTTTGCCCCCTGGGAGAGCTTCAACTCAATGGCACGAACCTGGGGATAACCCGCCTTGTCCGCGAACTGCGCCGGATCGAAGCCACCCTTGTCATCACGACAGCCGAAATAGCCGCTGGCAATCTCCCAGACCAGGTCGCCACCGTGTCGATGGTGTTCGCTGATTCCCCCTTCACCGGTGTTGTGAAAAAAACCGCCTTTGCGTGCCCCCTGATTCAGGGCGGCGATGGCCCGCCCCGAGAGAGAACCAAAACTCATCGCCGAGATATTGAAATGGGAGGCATCAAACGACTTGCTGCAGTCCTCACCGCCGATTCGAACGCGAGGCTCTTCCTCCAGCTTTCTGCTCGGCGACATGGAATGGTTGAGCCAATCGTAGTCGGAGCCATAAACATTCTGAATGGTGCCGAATGGCACCACATCGTTGACCCCCTTGGCACGGCGATAGACCAGTGCCCGCTGCTCATGGCTAAAGGGATTGCCATCCCGGTCTGACTCAATCAGATACTGACGAAAGTGGTGGCGAAAATCCTCGATGATGTAACGGCCATGACCAATCAGCGGAAAATTGCGTAACAGGGTACGGCGGCTCTGAATCAGATCCCGGATGGCAACAGCAGTCAATAACAGCACAAGGCCGAGTGCCACCCACCAGCCTCCGCCGACCAATGCGACCATGGCGACGGATAATGCGATCAACAGAGCAAGGGTGATCAGAACCAGCATTTTGGCGGACATGGATTCAACTCCGAGCCTGAATCAATTGCAAGCGAAGGCCCTACAACAATAGGCCTCCGTTCCGGCAAGGGCAAATCGCCACATTTCACTCGAGAACTGCAAAGGCAAGCAGCCAGGGCCGTGACAAAAAAACGGCCCCCAATCGGGGGCCGTCATCAAACCGGATTTTTGTCCCGGGATCAGTCGATGGTGAAATCAATGGTCTGTTGAATTTCGGTGCCCACCGGGCGGCCATCCACCACCCTGGGCTCAAAACGCCAGCGTTCCACGGCGCGTCGAGCGGCCCGATCGAAAACCTCGCCGGGGCTGGATTCCATCACCCGGACATTTTCGGTCTCGCCGTTCTCATTCACCACAAAGCGAACAATCACAAAACCCTCAATACCATTACGGTGAGCATTGGAGGGGTAACGAGGCGCCTCCACACGCAGTGGACGCAACTCGCGATCATCCAGGTCACCCGATTCAAGCTCGTCTTCGCTGACCTGGCGATCCTGCTCCAGTACCTGACGATCCCCGCGTTCATCGCGGCTGGGCCGAATATCCACGCCCAGTTCAACGCCACCGCTGCCGAACTCCGGCTCGAGGGCAAAGTCGCTGCGATCCATGCGCATACTCTCCCTGTCAAAACCCGGCCTTTCGATCTCCATGTCGCGACTGTCCGAAGAACCCAGCCTGGAAGACCCGGGACGACCGACCCGATAACTGCCCAAATCCGTGGAACTTCCACTGCGGGATTCACTGCGCTGGGAAGACTCCTCTTCCTCGTCCGGCTCTTCAGCCAGCAGAGGCATGGATAGACTGACGCAAGCCGCGGCTGCAATCAGAAGAGTGAGCGGACTCAGGGAAACTGTCTTATAGCTCATGGCGACCCCCTATGGAGCTTTCGAGCCAGAAGGGACTGGCCCACCCTCACTATGTGGGATGGAAGCCCGCGGGTCAAACCGTCAGCGCCCTTCTTCCCGACCAACGGCCTCAGTCTTGGGAGAGGCGGCATGGCTGCGTTCGTCTCGGCGCCGGGTTAAACTGCAGATCGCCGTTTTCCTCTTGTGTTCTAGGGAGCTTTTTCTCATGCGCACGCACCAGCTGCCATTCGTCCTGACCGGGCTGACCCTGGTCCTGACCACACTGACTGCCTGTGACGCCAGGGAGGGGGATCAGGCCGCCGCCGATTGGATCGAGAAGGAACGGATTCGGGAACACATCCGCATCCTGGCCTCGGATGAATTTCAGGGCCGGGCACCCGCCACTGCCGGTGGGGAACGAACCGTGGAGTATCTCAGCCGCGAGTTCCAGGGAATGGAGCTGGCACCGGGCAACGAGGGCACATACACCCAGACGGTGCCGCTGCTGGAAACCACCCTGGACCCGACCACTGATCTGATTCTCCACCATGGCGGAGAACGGTGGGAATTGAGCTACGGCGAGGAGGTAATGCTCTGGAGCGGCCGACAGGAAGAAACCGTCCGCCTGGAGGGCAGCGAGCTGGTCTTCGTGGGCTTTGGCACGGTCGCACCGGAGTACGACTGGGACGACTACGCCGATGTGGACGTGCGCGGCAAGACGGTAGTGATGCTGGTCAATGATCCCGGCGTCTTCACGGAAGATCCGGATCTGTTCAACGGGCGGGCCATGACCTACTACGGCCGCTGGACCTACAAGTTTGAAGAGGCCGCCCGCCAGGGGGCCGCCGGCGCCATCCTCATTCATGAAGACGACGCGGCCGGCTACGGCTGGGATGTGGTGGCCGGTAGCTGGTCCGGGCCGCAAATGAGCCTGGCCGGGGAAGACGGGGATCAGGCGCTGGACATGGAAGCCTGGATCAGTCGGGATGTCGCCGACCGCCTGCTGGAAACGGTGGACAGCTCCCTGGAAGACATGACGGAGCAGGCGCTGGCCGCGGACTTCCGCCCCCAGACCCTGCCATTGTCGGCAGAAGCGACCATGGAAAACCGTTTCCGGGAGTCGGAATCCGATAACGTCATCGCCTACCTGCCCGGCCGCGAACGGCCGGATGAGACCATCCTGTTCATGGCCCATTGGGATCACCTGGGGACGGACCCGGACGATGACAGCATTATCTTCAACGGGGCGGTGGACAATGCCAGTGGCACGGCGGCGGTGCTTGAGATCGCCCGCGCCTTTTCCAAACTGGAGCAGGCTCCACGCCGCAGTGTGGCTTTCCTGCTGGTAACCGCGGAAGAGCAGGGCCTGCTGGGCTCTGCCCATTACGCGCGTGAGCCGATATTTGAACCCCATCTGACCGTAGCGGGGATCAACCTGGACAGCATGAACGACTTTGGCCCCACGCGGGATATCACCATCGTCGGTTACGGCAGTTCGGAACTGGAAGAGTGGCTGGCAGAACTGGCGGAACAAGAGAATCGTGAATTGCGCCCTGAACCTCATCCGGAGCGGGGCTATTTCTTCCGCTCCGACCATTTCAGCCTCGCCAAGGTGGGCGTCCCCGTGCTCTACCCCAACCCGGGAATTGACCATGTTGAGCATGGCGAGTCATATGGACAGGCTCAGCTGGATGACTACCAGCAGAATCGCTACCACCGACCGGCCGATGAATTTGACCCGGAGGCAGACTACCGCGGCCTGCTTGCCGATGCCCGCCTCATGTTTCAGCTCGCCCTGGCACTGGCCGAGAGCGATACCTTTCCCAACTGGTACGAAGACAGTGAATTTCGACAGATTCGGGACGAAGACCGACAAGCGGGCCACTGACGCGGACAGACGGCATGGCCCCATTGCAATGCGGGCCAGTTATGGCGTTATATGTCATTAAAGGGGAAACTTAGGGAGCGTGAGCCTGGGACAGAGCAATTTTGTCCCTACTCACTCCGGGGATGGAATTGACGCCTATTCTGATCAACCGGACCGACGGCCTGGGGACGGGCCTGAACTTTGGGGAGTGTAGATGAATATTCTGGTGGTGGACCATTCCAAGGTCTTCCGGGCGATGTGGCACCAACTGGTCCTCAAGGCCGGCCACGAGCCCATCATGGTCGCCTCGGGCCAGGAAGGCCTGGAAATGCTCGGCAAACGCCGGGTGGATCTGGTTTGCGTATCGCTCACTCTGCCGGACACCGATGGCATCGAGTTTTGCCGCCGAGCCCGCAAGACGCGCCGGGGTCGCCACGTGCCGCTCATTCTTCTAACCTCCACCGAAGACAAGAAGGCCCGCCTCAAGGCCTTCGAGGCGGGCGCCACCGACATCCATCCCAAGACTGACATCGAAGAACTGTTCAATCAGGCCGCCCGCTTTGTCGAGGAGGATGATCAACGCATCTCCGGGCGCGTCCTTTATGTCGAGGACTCTACCGTCGTGGCCCATGTCATGCTAAGGATCCTCGAGCGACTGGGCCTGGAAGTCGACCACTACACATCAGCGTCAGACGCCTTTGAGGCTTTCGACAAACACGCCTATGACCTGGTGGTCAGTGACATCCTGGTGGAAGGTGAAATGAGCGGCATGGGCCTGGTCAGCCGTATCCGCGAGAAGTTCCCCGACAAGGCCCGGGTTCCCATCCTTGCCGTATCGGGCATGGATGACATCAATCGACGGATGGAATTATTCCGCCTCGGAGTCAATGATTTCATTTCCAAACCGGTGGTGGAAGAGGAAGTCGTGGCCCGCGTCAGCAACCTGATCTCCAACAAGCAGCTGTTCGACCAGGTCCGCGCCCAGCGCCGGCATCTCTACGAACTGGCCATGATTGATCAGCTCACCGGCCTCTACAATCGCAACTCCCTGTCCGAGTTTGCCAACAAGTCATTCAGTGAAGCCAATCGTCATGATTTCCCCTTGAGTCTGATACTGATCGACATTGACCATTTCAAGCAGATCAACGACACCCATGGGCATCTGACCGGCGACGAGGTGCTTGCCGCCATTGGCGAGATGCTGAAGGAGAAATGCCGGAACGAGGACTTCGCAGTGCGCTTCGGCGGCGAGGAACTGATGCTCATCCTGCCCCATTGCGACAGTGAAGGGGCCGTGCAGCGGGGCGAGGAACTGCGCGAGGCAGTCGAATCCCTGGAGCCCGCAGGCATCCACGTCACGGCCAGTCTCGGGGTCACCTCCCGGCCCCTGGGCCGGGAAGTGTCCATGGAAGATCTGTTCCGAGTGGCTGACGCGGCGGTCTACAAGGCCAAGGAAGGGGGGCGCAATCAGGTGATTACCCTGAGCGCGGAGGAATTCGAATCCCAGGCCGCCAACGGCTGAAGCGACTGTGTTCTGACCTTCCCGGCTTAGCTGGACGGGCGCGCTTCGTGGTAAGTTCTCTCGTTGGAATGGCGCCAGCGAGAGACTGTCATGCCCCCGAAATCCCTGCATCCCGACACCCTGGCCATTCACCGGGGCCGTGCCGTGGACAAAAGCACCGGGGCCGTTACCGCCCCAATCCACATGAGCAGTACCTTCGAAAGGGACGCGGATGGGGATTACCCCCGCGGCTTCAGCTACAGCCGCCAGGCCAACCCCACCCGACACAGCCTGGAACAGTGCCTCGCCGCCCTGGAGAAGGGCAGCGAGGCGGTCTGCTTCGCCTCGGGTAGCGCCGCCACCATGGCCGTCCTGCAGTTGCTGCAACCGGGCCAGCATGTGCTGATCACCCGGGATGCCTATCACGGCACCCGTCACCAGCTGAAAACCCTGTTCGCCCACTGGGGCATCAGTCACGACCTCGTGGATACCACCCAAGTGGCGGCGGTGGAAAAGGCGATCCGCCCAGAGACCCGCCTGCTATGGATCGAGACCCCTTCCAATCCCCTCTTGGGCATCAGCGATCTGGCCGCACTGGCCCGCCTGGGTCAGCGGCACGGGCTGATCACGGTCTGCGACAACACCCTGGCCACGCCGGTCTTTCAGAATCCACTGGATGCCGGCATTGATCTGGTGGTCCACAGCACCACCAAGTATCTGGGTGGCCACAGCGACCTGCTGGGTGGTGTGGTCATCCATGGCCCCGACTTTTCCCAAGCCGAGCAACTGCGGGAGATTCAGGCCAGCGGCGGCGCCGTCCCCGCCCCATTTGATTGCTGGCTGCTTTTGCGCAGTCTGTCCAGCCTGGGGGTTCGGGTTCGGGCCCAGGCGGCCAGCGCCGCCGATCTGGCCCGTCGCCTTGCCGCACACCCGGCCGTGTCGGCGGTATTTCACCCGGCCCTGCCGGAACATCCCGGTCATGAACTGGCCAAACAGCAGTCGGTCCCTGATTGCGGGCTGCTTTCCTTTACCGTCCATGGCGACCGACAGGCCGCATTGGATGTGGTGGCCGGCACAAGATTGTTTACACGAGCCACCAGCCTCGGCGGCGTGGAGAGTCTGATCGAACACCGCGCCTCCATTGAAGGCAAGGATAGCCCGACACCGGGCAATCTGATTCGGCTGTCCATTGGCCTGGAACATATCGACGACCTCTGGCAGGACCTGACAGAGGCGCTTGAAGTGATCAGCCAACCCTAATTTTCAATCACCAAGACAGAGGTAAGCGCATGTTGAAACGGCGACACACACAACCCGGCCCGAGCCTGCTGACCGCGGGACTGCTACTGGCCCTGTTTTGCAGCAATAGCCTTGCCGAAAGCGGCGAGGGCATTACCCTGGAACGCATCATGGACCACCCGGACTGGTTGGGTCAGGCGCCGGAATCCCCCTACTGGCGGGAAGATGGCCGCCATGTGGTGTTTCAGCAAAAGCAGGAAGGCGAGGAAATTCGCGACTATTTTCAACTCGACATGGAGAGTGGCGAGATTGAAAAGCTTGCCGCTGATCAGCTCAGTCGAATCGGTACCGCCAACGGCTCCCTCGACCGTACCCAGCGGCGCCTGGCCTATGCCCATGACGGCAATGTCTTCGTCAAACATCTGGACGATGGCCGAATCCGCCAACTAACCCGCAGCGCCGGGCCGGCCACCGAGGTCCGCTTCCTCGCCGATGATTTTCGGGTGGCCTGGCGCAGCGGTCAGAGCTGGCATGCCTATGACCTGGAAACCGGTCTGGTGGAAGAACTGGCGGACTTGCGGCTGGAGAAAGACCCACTCGAGGACGAGGCCTCTTTCGATTTCCTGCGCATGCAGCAGGAGCGACTGTTCAAGACCCTGAACCGCGAGCGCGACACCGAACAGGCCCTGACCCGGCATGAACGGGAAATCGCCCGGGCTGACGAAAAGCGCCATCATCGCATTCACTTCCTTGGCGATGATATCCGCACACCGGTGCAAAGCCTGGCTCCCAGTGGCGACCAGATGCTGCTGGTGGTGGAGCCGGCCCAGGTGGATGGGGGCCGCACTGGCACCATGCCGGCCTATGTCACCGAGAGCGGTTATGTGGAAACCCAGGATGTGCGCACCCGCGTCGGTCAGAACCCGCCCGTTGGCCAGCAGTTGTGGCTGCTGGAACTGGACGGTGGCGAGCCGGTGGCTCTGGACCTGGGCGAATTGCCGGGTATCAATGACGATCCCCTGGCCGATCTGCGGCCCGAGGCCATCGAATGGCATGTGGAGCACGGCGCCCCCCGGGAAGAAGTGGAGCAGGCCCTGGAAGCCCCCGAACAGCGGGATGTGCGCTTCATGGGTGTGGAATGGGACCGGGAAAACAACCGGGCCGCCGTCATGCTGCGGGCAGTGGACAACAAGGATCGCTGGATCGTGGTGGTGGATGCGGACAGCGGCGAAATGGAAAGCTGGCACCGGCTCACCGACCCGGCCTGGATCAACTGGAACTTCAATGAGTTCGGCTGGCTGCGGGACGGCTCCGGCCTTTGGTACCTGTCCGAGGAAAGTGGCTACGGCCACCTCTATCTGGCCACCGGCCCCAACCGCCACCGGGCACTGACCGAGGGGCGCTACAAGGTCAACAACATCACCCTCGACCGGGATCAGGAATACTTCTACTACCGGGCCAACCAGCCCCATCCGGGGGTCTACGAGATCTTCAGGGTCCCGGTGGCGGGTGGAGAGGCAGAGCAACTCACCGAACTGGGCGGGCAAAACGACTTTGCCCTCTCACCCAAGGCAGATCGCCTGGTGGTGCGCCATGACAATGCCATGACGCCACCGGAGCTCTACTCGGTCAAGATCGGTGAGCCGGGCTCCGCCGAGCGCCTGACCCACACCGTGTCCGAAGAATTCAAGGCCCTGGACTGGATTGCCCCCGAGTTTGTGGAAGTACCGTCCTCACATGTGGACGATCCCATTCATACCCGCCTTTACCTTCCGCCGGACTTCGATCCGGAGAAGGAATATCCGGCGGTGTTCTTCGTCCATGGCGCCGGCTACCTCCAGAACGCTCACCAGGGCTGGTCCCAATATTTCCGCGAGTTCATGTTCCACAGCAAGCTGGCCCATGAAGGCTATGTGGTCATGGACATGGACTACCGGGCCTCGGCCGGTTACGGCCGCGACTGGCGAACCGCCATCTATCGGCAGATGGGGCATCCGGAACTGGAAGACCATGTGGGCGGGGTCAACTGGGTCGTGGAGAACTACAGCGTGGACCCGGACCGTATTGGCATCTACGGCGGTTCCTACGGCGGCTTCATGACCTTCATGGCCCTGTTCCGGGAACCCGAAATGTTCGCCGCCGGCGCCGCCCTGCGGCCCGTCAGTGACTGGGCCGCCTATAACCATCCCTACACTTCCAACATCCTCAACACCCCGGAAGTGGACCCCATGGCCTTCGAGCGCAGCTCGCCCATCGAGTACGCCGAAGGCCTGGAGCGGCCACTGCTGATCACCAGTGGCATGCTGGACGACAATGTCTTCTACCAGGACGTGGTGCGCCTGACCCAGCGCCTGCTGGAGCTGGGCAAGGAAGATTTTGAAAACGCCATGTATCCCCTGGAACCCCACGGCTTCGAACATCCCGAAGCCTGGCTGGACCAGTACCGCCGCATCTACAAGCTGTTTGATCGCTATGTGAAGTAGTTGGCCTTGGCCGCTTTTGCGGTAAGGGAACGGGGCGGCAGTGTTTGCCGCCCCGTTTTTTTTGGGGCGGCGAGCTTCGAGCGGCGAGCCCGTAGCCGCCGGCTTGGTGCTACTTTCACCCCCTGACTCCTCACCCCTAACGCCTCACCCCTGCCCCCTCACCCTCCAACACTCGTAGCTCGCGCTTCGCCGCTCCCCTACAATACCGCTCATGGATATCTACCTCGTAGGCGGCGCGGTTCGCGACAAGCTCCTGGGGCGTCCGGTCACCGACCGGGACTGGGTGGTGGTGGGTGCGACACCGGAGGCCATGACCGAGCGGGGTTTCCGCCCGGTGGGTCGGGATTTTCCTGTCTTCCTGCATCCCGAGAGCGGCGAGGAATATGCCCTGGCCCGCACCGAGCGCAAGGCCGGGCGTGGTTATCATGGCTTCGACTTTCATGCCGCCCCCGACGTCAGCCTGGAAGACGATCTGGCTCGCCGGGATCTAACCATCAACGCCATGGCCGAGACCCGAGAGGGCGAACTGGTGGACCCCTTCGGTGGCCGCGCCGACCTGGAGGCCGGCCTGCTTCGCCATGTCTCCCCCGCCTTCCGTGAAGACCCCCTGCGAATACTGAGAGTGGCCCGCTTTGCCGCCCGCTTCCACCACCTGGGCTTTCGTATCGCCGAGGAAACCCTGACGCTGATGCAGACCATGGCCACGCCGGAGGAGCTCCAGGCCCTGAGCCCGGAACGCATCTGGCAGGAAACCGAGCGGGCATTGGGCGAAGCGGCACCGCAGGTATTCATCCGGGTGCTCCGCGAGACCGGCGCCCTGGCGATTCTGTTTCCGGAAGTGGACCGCCTGTTCGGAGTCCCCCAACCCGAGGCCCACCATCCGGAGATCGATACCGGCGACCATGTGCTGCGGGTCCTGGAACAGGCCGCCAGACTCAGTGACGATACTCGAATTCGCTTCGCCGCCCTGGTCCATGACCTGGGCAAGGGGCTGACCCCGACCCAGGCCTGGCCCGCGCATCATGGGCATGAGAAGAGCGGGGAGAAACTGGTGGTGGCCATGGTCAAACGACTCAGGATTCCCAAGGCCCATGAACGCCTTGGCCGATTGGCGGCCCGCTGGCACACCCATGTGCACCGCGCGCAGGAACTGCGCGCCGCCACTATCATGAAGGTCCTGGAGGCTTGTGACGCCCTCCGGCGGCCTGAAGACTTTGAACGGCTACTGTTAGTCTGCGAGGCAGACGCCAGGGGCCGCAAAGGGCTTGAAGGGCGAGCCTACCCCCAGGCCAACCATCTGCGAGCCTGCCTGGCCGCGGCCGCCGCGGTGGGCAGTGAACAGGTGGACGCCAGCCGCTACCAGGGCAAGGCCTTCGGAGATGCCCTGCGACGACTGCGCGTCCGCGCGATTGCCAACACATTGAGCGGAGCAGAATGATGCTGAAAAAGATGGCTTGCCTGTATTGCCTGGCCCTGATGTTGCTGCTCAGCGCCTGTTTCGACGGTGAGGAGAGCAGTTTCGTCGGACCGGACGACGATGAAGATGAGATGCTGGACAGCGATACCAGTGAATTCAGCGGTGAGCTGGCCTGGCATTTTTCCGGTAGCGGCAGCAGCGGCATCGCCTTGTGGCGACTGGAAGACAGTGAACTGCGGCTGACCGAGCGCGCCAGCCAGAACCAGGAGGCGCTGCGCCTGCCCTCCCTGGCCCGGAATCAGGCCGGTCTGACGTTCACGGTTGACCAGACCACCGAGACCGACACGCTGCCCCGTGTCATCCATGTGGACAGCAGCGGCAACGATCGACAGTCCCTGCCTCGGGATGCCGGGGCCGACACCCGGCTGAGCTGGGGCGCCTCGGTGGACGCGGACGCCAGCACCATCGCCTTTGCCGAAGATATCCGCAGCGTTGCCTCTGACCCGGAGAGCAGTGTCAGCCGTGGCGTGGGCATCTGGGATCCGATTGCAGATCAGGTGGAAACACTGGTCACCGTGGAAGGCGACATCAGCTGCACGGATATCAATGCGGCCGGCACCTTTGTCATCTTTAACGACGATGGCCAGCTCTTTCGCAGCCCCAGCAGTGGGGCCAATCCGGTACCCGTACCCAGCAATCACGCGGATCTGCGTGCCGTCATCGTGGATCAACCCGCCGCCGGCCCCTGCCCCTTCCAGCTCAGTGACGATGGCAATCGGGTGGCCTTCATGGGCGAATTGGAGAACCAGGATGGGGTGGGCGCCTTCTTCGCCCAGATGGATGCCGGCGCCGCCCAACGGGTCGCCCCGGACCTGGCCGGCGACCTCGTCGCCTGGCGGCTTGCCGGCAATGGCGAGCGGGGTGTGCTGCTAAGCCGCGATGAAAGCGGCGACAACACGATCTGGAGGATGTTCTCCATTTTGATGATCAATCCCGGCCAGACGACGCAGGTAACAAGCATCACGCAGGTGGACGGCGCCCCGGACCCCGGGGTGGATATCAGTGCCGATGGCCAAACCCTGGTGCTGAGCGGGCGCGACCAGGATGGCCCCTTCCTGGAACTGAGCGATTTCAGTGGCGAGAACAGCGTGCGCATCGATGGAAACAGCGAGACCATGGGTGAAGGGCGACTGATCCCCTTGTTCTGAACGAGTGCCAATCAGGCAGTACAGAATCAGGGATACCAGGTCAGACCGACGCCGACAAAGTGGGTGGGATCGAAATCCTCGGTCCGGGTCCGCCCCACCTCCAGCCGAACGTCCCAGGCATCCGCCATGGGCTGAATCCAGCTCAGGGCCAGGGTATCGGCGCGACGCCCATCCACCGCTGAACGATCCCGGGCCAGGTAGACAGACAATTCCCGAAACTCACCGAAGTCATGGCGAACTTCGAAAAACAGACCGCGATCGCGGAAGCTCTGGGCCAGGGTAACCGCGGAACTGCTGAGCTGCTCAATGGCCTCCCGGGCGGCCAGGTCACCCGGATTTCGGTCGTAACTGTCCCAATTGAGGCCGGCCACCAGGGTCCACTGATCGTCCAGGAACCAGCGGCCACGAATTCCCAATTGACGCGCCTTGAGATCAAAATCCTCGGCCACCCGATCGCCGTTTTCCTCGTCGTCATCACCAGGATCCACCGGGATTCCGAACGGCGGCCCATTATCGCCATTGCCTGGCGAGCGGGCCGGTGCACCGGCCGACAGGGTGATCCAGCGCATGCCCGCAATCAGCGAGAGACCGAACTGTTCGCCATTGCCAGACAAGGTGCTGCTGAGACGGTCGGCCCGGATATCCCCCCGCCGCCCCCAGCGCTCGGCATGGGCGCTCAGCCGCCAGGTCTCGTTCAGACGGTACATGCCCCCCAGAACACGACTGCCCGTGTCCAGATCGGCTCCCTCGGCATCCACCTGGGACTCGCGCACTGTGACGTAGATCAGACCGCGCTCCCCGAGACTGCGGTCCACTGACAGCAACCAGCTGTATGAATCGGCATCGCTGGCGCGCAGCTCCGATTCCGCGGTCCACAAGGCCTCAGCGGTCGCCGCCTGGGCAAGCAGCAGTGCACAAACGATAAAAACAGAACGATTCATAGCCGCATTCGCAGATCACGAAAACCAAAGGCGCTCATGCCGATGCCCTCGCCACGGGCAAAGCCAATCACCTTGAAGCGTTCGCCCATCTCGCCCGGCAGGGTGAGAAGCTTCACCTCCTGGGCCAGCTTGAGCTGACTCAGGGTGTCCTCGGGGTTCACATGGGCAACATGACGATCGATGCCCGCCCCGAGAAGGAAATGGGCCTGGGTGGTGAAACCCAGCAGATCGCAGCCTGAAGCCACGGCCGCCTCGGCCACGGTGGTGAAATCCACCCAGGCGGTGATGTCCTGAATCCCCGGATAGACAAAGGGATCGTCATGGGCCCGATGGCGGTAGTGGCACATGAGGGTGCCACGATTGCGTTCCGGGAGATAATATTCCCGGCGCGGCAGGCCGTAATCGACAAACAGGGCCGCGCCGCGACTCAGGCACTCACCCACCCGCCGAACCAGCGCGGGCATGCTGACCGCCAGCTCGGATTCATAGCCTTCCGGGAGCTTGCGGCCGAGATCCTTTTCCACTGCCCTGACCCGCTCGGACAGCTCGCGGTCATGGGCCATCTCCCGCCAGGCGAATCCACGCTGACCACGGGCCACACCCAGACGCCGGACCGCACCACCGCGGATACGGAAACGCTCCACCGCCAGGGCATCCAGCACCTCATTGGCCAGCACCACGCCGCGCAGGCGCTCGGGCAGATCATCAACCCAATGGACGCGTTCCAGCAGATCCGGCGCCCGGGCCTCAATGGTCTCGGCCTGGCGCTCACGCAAATCCGCGCTCACCTCGAGAATGAGATAACGATCCGGCAGGCAACCCCGCGCGGCCAGATGGTCGAGGATGGCCGCGGCCATGGCGCCGGAGCCGGCCCCCATCTCGAGAATCTGGCCCCCGCCCAGACGATCCAGCACCTCCTCAGCCTGATCCGCGAGACAGACACTGAACAGGGAAGACATCTCCGGTGCGGTGATGAAATCGCCCGCTTCCCCGAATTTTCGCGCCCCGGCGCTGTAATAGCCCAGCCCAGGCTCGTACAAGGCCATATCCATGTAGCGGGAAAAGGGAATCACGCCCCCCTCGGCATCGATGGCCTCGCCAATGCGGGCAGCCACGCGCTGGCTATGGGCCAGGGCTTCCGGTGGCGGCTCCGGCAGGCGACCGGCTTCTTCCTCTGGATTGCGGGGTGCGTTCATGGCGCTGTAATCTGCCTCTTCCGGTCAGCGTTGGGATAAAAGATCATGCAGGATAATACAGGCCCCCTGGCGGGCAAAACGGCTCTGGTCACGGGCGCCGCCCGGCGCATCGGTGCAGTCATTGCCGAGCAGCTCCACCAGGCGGGCATGAATGTGGTCATCCACTACCGCCACTCGGGCCAGGAAGCCGAGGCACTGGCCCAGAGCCTCAATGACCGGCGAGCCGAGTCGGCGGTCACCGCCCAGGCCGATCTGCTGGCCCCGGATGCCTTCCCCTCCCTGATCAAGGCCGCGGAACAATGGGGCGGGCTGGATTTGCTGGTCAACAATGCCTCCAGCTTCTATCCCACCCCCCTGGGCGAGACCGATGAAGCCCAATGGGAGGATCTCATGGGCAGCAACCTCAAGGCACCCTACTTCCTGGCACAGGCCGCCTGTGAAGCCCTGGCCCGACGGCAGGGGCAGATCATCAACATCATCGACATTCATGCCTTCCGGCCCCTGGCCGGGCACCCGGTCTATACCGCCGCCAAGGCCGGACTGGCCATGCTGACCCGGAGCCTGGCCGGTGAAATGGCCCCCTCGGTGCGGGTCAACGGGGTCGCGCCCGGCGCCATTCTTTGGCCGGAGCAGCCAATGAATGCCGACACCCAGCAACAACTCCTGGCCCGCGTCCCCCTGGGCCGCAAGGGCGAGCCTCGCGACATTGCTGCGGCGGTGCTGTTCATGGTGCGCGACGCGCCCTATGTTACCGGCCAGATCCTGCCGGTGGACGGGGGACGCAGTGCGGTGGACTGAGGGCACCGGAACCCCCAATCCCGTGCAACGGTCTGATTTGAGGTAGAGGCGAACAGCCTGGAGAGGATGACGCTCATGATCAAGAAAGGCACACCGGTTCTGGTGCTGGTTCTGTTGCTGGCCTGGCTGCTTGCCGCCTGCGCCACGCCCACTCGGAGCGAGCATGACCCGGGGGTGGATTTCGACCGCTACCAAAGCTTTGCCTGGACCGCACCGAGGCGCGAGACCGTGCGGGATCCTGTTCTGGACAGCGAATTGCTGGACCGCCGGGTCGCCCATGCCGTCCGGGCCATCCTCAAGGACAGGGGCTATCAGGAAGTGGATGCCGAATCCGCGGACTTTCTCATCACTTACCACACGGTGACCCGTGAGCGCCTTGTCTCCCCTAATGTCCGGGTGCATCTGCACCACGGGCCGAGCTACCGCTGGCACCCTTACTGGCACCCCAACTATCATCCTCATCCATTTTTCGGCCCGCCGGTCCATCATCATGTGCATTACGTCGGCGATACCCGGGTCTACCGAGAAGGAAGCCTGATCGTGGACGTGATCGATCGTGAACGGGGTGAGCTGATCTGGCGGGGCTGGCGGGCCAGCGAGGTCCGCCAGGAACGCTTCCGGGACGAGCGGCTGAAACAACTTCTGCAACGTATTCTGGCTGATTTCCCTCCAGGATCCTAAGGGAGGCCATGCCATGTCCATTGCCATCCAAAAGTACAATCACCGCCGTGCCGTTATCGGCCTGCTGGCCTTGCTGTTGCTCGCAGGCTGCGCCACGCCGGTCAAGACCGAGTACGACCGGGAAATCAGCTATGAGCCCTACCGAAGCTTTGCCTGGATGGCACCGCTGCGAGTCGAGGTCGAAGACCCCGCGCTCGACAGTGAGCTCCTTGACCGCCGGGTGCAACGACTGGTCACCGAGGCACTGACCGAGGCCGGCTTCCAGCAAACCGACCCGGAGACGGCGGACTTTCTGGTCACCTATCGAAGCAGCAGCCGCGAGGCGGTCAGCGGCGGCACGGGACTGAGCATCGGCGTCGGCACTGCCCGCCGTGGAGGCGGCACTGCCGTGGGCGGCGGCCTGGTCGTGGGCGGGTCACGCCCACAGACCGTGACCACGCTGATGATCGATATCATCGACCGGGAACAGAACATGCTGGTCTGGCGCGGCTGGCGGGAGAGCGATCGCCGTCAGGACCGCTATGATGACAGTCGCCTCAAGCGACTGATCGAGGCCATCGTGGCCGAATTTCCGCCGGAAAGAGAGTAATGCCGGAAGACAATCCACAATGGCTCAGCTTCCGGGAGCTCGACGAGGCCGAACACTGCCCCAAGGGGACCGCCTTTCGGGCCTTCAAGCGCCTTGGCGAGGCACTCACCGAGGATCGGGATTTTCTGCTGCTCAGAGCCCAGTCCCATGGCCCGGACATCGAGTCCCTGCGCGCCCAGGGGCGTATCTATCCTGCCAGCATGAATGTAGTGCTCTTGAGCCGGGAGGCTGCCGAACGTGTCCGAGCCGACATGCACGACAGCTGAACGCCTGATCCTCCACGTTGACCTGGATGCCTTCTACGCCTCGGTGGAGCAGCTCGATTTTCCCGAGCTGCGCGGACAGCCGGTCATCGTCGGCGGCCTGGGGGGCCGAGGCGTGGTTTCGGCTGCCAGCTACGAAGCCAGGGCATTTGCTATCCATTCCGCCATGCCCATCAGCCGCGCTCGCCAGCGCTGCCCACAGGCCCACTTCCGCGCCGTGCGCATGGACCGCTATCGTGAGCTGTCACGACAGGTCTTTGGCTGTTTTCGTGCGCTGACCCCGGAGGTGGAAGGGCTCTCGCTGGACGAGGCCTTTCTCGACCTCTCCGCCGACCCGGCCGCCCGAACCGACCCCGAAGCGCTGGCCGAGGGCCTGCGACGCCGCATCCGCGACGAGATCGGCCTGATTGCCTCGGTGGGCATCGCCCCCAACAAGTTCGTGGCCAAGCTGGCCTCCGATGTGGGCAAGCCCGACGGCCTGGTGCATGTCCCTGCCCATGGCGTGCAAGCCTTTCTGGACCCACTGCCGGTGGAGCGTCTCTGGGGCGTGGGGGAAGGCACCACGCTGCGACTGCGGCGGGCCGGCCTGAGCACCTTCGGCAGCCTGCGACGGGTGCCGGAACCACGCCTTCGTGGCCTGGTGGGCCGCCAGGCCAGTCGCCTCAAGGCCCTTGCCGCGGGCCGCGACCGGCGCCCGGTCAAGAGCGAACGCCCGACCCGCTCCCTGAGTACCGAACGAACCTTTGACCGCGACCTGAGCGAGTCGATGCGAATGCGCCAACTGCTGACCGAGATGGCCGAACAACTGGCGGCCCGCTTGCGGGAGCAATCACTGGAAACCACCAGCCTGACCGTCAAACTGCGCAGCCGGGATTTCCGTACCCACACCCGTCAGCAGCGCCTGAACCGGCCCAGCGCCAGCGGCGAGGAATTGCGCCAGGTCGCCATTGCGCTGGCCGAGCAGTGGTGGCAGCAGCAACCCCGGCCACCGAGGCTGCGCTTGCTGGGCATCGGGGCAAGGGAACTGGTCAAGTCCACCGGCCAGATGGGGCTTTTCCAGGACGCAAGCCGGCTGGCTGAAACCGATCGCCTGCTGGACGCCGCCCGTGAACGTTTCGGCGCCGGGGTGCTACGCCGTGGTCTGCGCCGGCGTGGCTGAGGCCAACGGTCGCCGCGCTCCGCCGGCTGGTGTAAATTCAGGAAATCCACAGCGACGAGGACGATCCATGCGCGGTCAGAGCGCCATCAACTACATCGACGGCCACCGACTCAGCCGGGCCCTGCAGGCAGGTGTCGCCCGCCTCAGTCGGCGACAGAATCATCTCAACAAGATCAATGTCTTCCCGGTGGCCGATGGCGATACCGGCACCAACCTGGGGCTAACCCTGCATGCCATGCTGCTGGGCCTGCGCCAGCGCCCCGAGCGCCATGCCGGACGCGCCCTGACCACATTGGCCGATGCCGGCCTGGACGGTGCCCGTGGCAACTCAGGGGCAATCATGGCCCAGTTTT
>NZ_SLKM01000044.1:0-7683 GCF_007134575.1 Natronospira sp. | reverse complement strand
CATGTAGGCTGAATCTAGGTCGTGATCTGGAAGCATGGAGAGAAGAAGCTATTCGTGCTGACGATGTTGATTCCCTAGTCTTCGATGCGACGACCAATGAATTCCCTTTGCTACTTACCGTTGATAACGGGAAAATCTATATCGGCTATGTAGACAGCTGGCCAAAGCCTGGGTCGGAAAACGAATGGCTGACGTTATTGCCCTTGGCTTCTGGGTTTCGGAAAGATAATCTCGAAGTTGAACTCACAACGAGCTACGATGAGGTTATTGTCGAGTTGGCCAGTGACGAAAGCGAAAAGGCCTCTATTCAAGAATTATTATCGAAATACCAAGTTTGCGTTTGCAGAGACAACATTGTATCCATAAGCAGATTCGATTTCGAAACGTACAATAACGCCAGCCTATCATCATGATCTTCGTTACTACTACTTCTCTAAAGTAACGAACTGATCGTGCAACTCCGCTCAATCAATGTCATCGCCAAACGCACTGAGATGAAAATCCCGCGCCTCGGTAACCGCCGCCACCCCGGGATCGGTGGGGACCTTGGGATCGCCACCGGCCAGGACCTCCAGCACGGCGTGGACCCCGCGGGCCAGTGGTTGCAGGTTGTAGCCGCCTTCCAGCAAAAAGGCCAGTCGCCCCTTGCAGAGCTGGTCCGCCAGATCACGCATGATTCCGGTGAGCTGGCTGAAGCCCTCGTCACTGCAGTTGAGGCAAAGATCCAGACGGTGAGGGTCGAAACCGGCCGAGACCAGGATCAGATCGGGCTGGAACCACTCTGCGGCCGGGACCAGAATCTCCCGGAAGGCGCGAATCATCGCCTCATCGCCGGCCCCCTCCGGAAGGGGCACATTGATGGTGGTACCCTCGCCGATACCCTCACCCACCTCCTCCAGATGGCCGCTGCCCGGATAAAAGGGTGCGGCGCGATGGGTATCGAAAAGCATCACATCGGGGTTGGCCCAGAAAATATCCTGGGTCCCATTGCCATGGTGGGCATCCCAGTCAACGATCAAGACACGCTCGCAATCCATCGCCATCTGCGCATGGGCGGCGGCCACGGCAACGTTGTTGAACAGACAAAAACCGCGGGCACGCACCGAGGTGGCGTGATGCCCCGGCGGCCGGGAGAGGGCGAAGGCGCTGTCCGCTTCGCCGGTCATTACCGCCTCGACGGCCCGGATCGCCGAGCCCGCCGCTACTTCCGCGGCCTCCACACTGCCGGGTGAGACCGCCGTGGTGTCCACGTCCAGCCAGGCATGCTTGCCACGCAGCTTGTAGATGGATTTGAGATAGCTGTCGGTATGAACCCGCAGCAACTCTTCGCGGGTCGCCACCCGGCCGGGTGCCAGCTCCACTCCAGCAATGGGCTCGGCTGCCAGCAAGTCGGTGATCGCCGTGATCCGACCGGGATGCTCAGGGTAGTTCCATTTCACCACCAGGCTGGAGAGAATTCCCCGCACCCGCTTGTTGAGCCGTCCCGGCAGGAACTCATCCTCCACGTCAGGGCGGTGCTCCAGCACGCGGGGATCGTTGAGGACCAGGACCTTGCGTTGCTTGGCATTGTCATTCACGCTCGCACTCCCTTCGCCACCTCAGTTGCAGCATAGCCCAGTGGAAGCGATCAGTAACGGTCGTTCTCGTTGTCCTGAGTCATGCCTGACCCCTGTCACGCCGGGGCCTCGGTGAGTATTGCGAGCACCCGAGCATGTTCATCCAGGTTCGCGGCCTTTCGTGCCGCCGGATCATCTACCAGCTTCGCCAGGCCCGCCAGCCCGGCGGTGCCGGTAGGGCTGGTGGCAAGTGATGGCTGGCCTTCCGCCAGCCTTCGAGCCATTCGCCGACAGCTGTCATCATCCACGCTCAGGAAATGTTCAGCCTGTCGGGCAAGAATCTCCCAGGCCAGGGGCGAGGGTTCGGCGCAATCCATCCCTCGCAGTACCGTGTCCAGTGAGCCCGCGCTGCGACGGCGCTCACCGGCACGGGCGCTAGTGAGCAGGCAGTCGGCCTCGGCCGGCTCCACCACGATCAGCGTCGGCCGCGACCGGCCCCAGCGGCAGACGCTCCAGGCCGCCAGCGACCCGGGCAGCCCGCCCACGCCGCCCTGAATGACCAGATGGCTGGGGGCCGCCAGGCCCTGGGACTGCCACTGAGCTTCACTTTCTTCCAGTATCTGGCCGTAGCCGAGCATGACCCGGCGGGCCGATTCCCGGTCACCCAGCAGGTTGCTGTCCGGCACGAAAATCCAGTCATGGGCCTTGGCCCTTTCCCGGGCCTGTGCCACGGTTTCATCGTAGCGCGCGTCAATGGTCTCGATGTGGGCCCCCTTGTCCCGGATCGCCGCGACACGCGAGGCCTCGGTGTGGGCGGGCAGAAAGACCCGGCAGGCCGCCCCGATCAGGCGCGCACCGGCCGCCACCGCCTGGGCATGATTGCCGGCACTGGCGCAGGCAATGGTGAGATTCGCGGCAGGCCGCATGGCCGGATCGAAAAGGGCCCTGGGTGGGCCGTCGAAACCGTTGGACCGCAGCGCCTCCCAGGCCAGCATGACCACTGCATAGGGTCCGCCCAGGCCCTTGAAACTGCGCAGGCCGAAGCGGGCCGATTCATCCTTGAGCAGCAGCCCGTCAAGCCCGAGCGCGTGGGCCAGATCGGGTGCACTGTGAAGGGGGGTTGGCCGGTACGCCGGGCAGGCCCGAATGAAGTCGGCGGCCTGGCCGAAATCCCGGGCCCTGAAGCCCGCCGGCAACTCAGTGGTCGCTGTTTTCTGCTGGTGATGGATCCACATCCCCTGTTCTCCGTCACAAGGCCTGTAAAATGGGCCGACACGCATCGACTGGAGGCGCTATGAGTGTGACCGCCACTCGCCCGAGACTGACCCGTTTCCCGCACGGTATCACGGCCATCGATACCGATTACCACCGGCCGCGTTTCGATGCCAGCCACCTGATCGTCGATCAAGGCCGCGCCGCCTATGTGGACACCGGCACCAGCCATTCGGTGCCGTCGCTGCTGGCGGCACTGGATGAATTCCGCCTGGACCGGGAGGCGGTGGATTATGTCCTGCTGACCCATGTGCATCTGGATCATGCCGGCGGCGCCGGCGAGCTGATGCGCCACCTGCCCAATGCCGTTTGTGTCGTCCATCCTCGCGGTGCGCGACACATGGTTGACCCAGGCAAGCTGATTGCCGGCACCAAGGCCGTGTATGGCGAGGCGATGTTCAATCAGCTGTATGGCGAGATTCCCCCGATCCCGGCCGAGCGGGTTCGGGAATCGCAGGATGGCATGACCCTGACCCTGGGCGAGCGCCACCTGACGCTGTTGCATACCCCGGGCCATGCCAAGCATCACTACTGCATCTTCGATGACCGGCCCCACGCCGTTTTCACCGGCGATACCTTCGGCGTTTCCTACCGGGAACTGGATACCGACCAGGGCGAGTTCATCCTCCCCACCACCACCCCGGTCCATTTCGACCCCGAGGCCATGCATGCTTCCATCGACCGGATCATGGGCTTGGAGCCGAATGCCTGTTTCCTCACCCACTACAGCCGCGTGACCGACCTGGACCGCCACGCCGAAACCCTGCACGCGGAGATCGACGCCTTCGTGGCCATCGCCCGCGAGCACCAGCAAAGTGATAATCGTGTCGACGAGATCGAGGCCGCTCTGATCGACCATCAGGCTGAACGCCTGGCGCGGCATGGCATCAGTGAGCCGGAACAGAAGGCAGGGGATATTCTGGGCATGGACCTCAAGCTGGACGCCCAGGGCCTGGATGTCTGGCTGACTCAGCAGGAGAAGGCGGCTTCTAGGTAAAGGCCTCGATTCATGCAGGACCCTTTGTTATCGGTGACGGGGCGCATTCCGGCTTTGGAGCCGACAGGGCTTTCCAAGGACACCGTAAACCCATCCATGGGGGCTCTGGGTTCGGTCGAAAGGCTGCGCATTCCTGCTCCGCCTCCCGGTCCAGCCCGCACATCCCTGTGCGGGCGTTCGGCAAGCCGCGATGGTCCACCGGACCATCGGTCTTGCCTCACCCTGGCTCACACTGCCTTGGAAAGCCCTGTCGGCTCCAAGGCCTACCTTGGGGGGTGGTCACCTGGGTAGTGCCTGCTGATGGCTTATTCTGGAATTTGAGCAAATTGCCTTCGATTTGGGCCGTTTAATCGCGGCTAAAGCCGCTCCTACGGCGGCTTCGGCGTAAGCTTATAGGCACCGTAGGAGCGAATTTATTCGCGATTGAAGGCCACCAGGACCTGGACCGAAATGCCCCACCGTCACCGCCATCGAAGGGTATTACCCTAATCGAAGCCTAATCAGAAAACCCAAACCGATAGCGCCCCAAATCAATCCGCCCGCGCAAGCCGAATTCCACCCCTTCCTCCGCCAGCCGATCCCGCTGGATGGAGCCGGCCCCGTCGTCCGGCAGGCTGAGCTCACCGCGGGCATTGATGATTCGGTGCCAGGGCAGGGTGCTGCCGGAGGGCAGGGCGTGGAGGGCATAACCCACCAGGCGGGCCTGGCCGGGAAGACCGGCCGCACGGGCGATATCACCGTAGGTACTGACATAGCCCCTGGGCACTGCCGCCACCGCGGCATAGATGCGCTCGTAATACTCCGACGACGCCATTACCGACCAGAGCCGGCCAGCATCGACCAGACCACCGTGAACACCAGTCCCCCGCTGGTGCCCAGAATGGCCAGCGTCAGACCGACCCCGGTGTAGGTACCGGTAAGCAGAATCAGGCCCAGCTCCGCCACCGTCACCACCATTACCAGCGCCGCTGCACTCAGGTAGTGTGCCCGGGCCCGGGCCTTGCCCAGCAGGCGGGTGGCGGCCAGCAGCCAGAAGGTGCCCGCCGCCCCGGCAAACAGCCCGGCCCCCAGCGGATCGATGGGTGCCCACAGCCCGGCGCTCACCAGCCAGGCGAGCAGAGCGATGCCGGTGGCGATGATCAAAAGGGCAAATCCGGCGGCGAGCAACTGGTACATGCGTGGGCTCCGTGGCAATCTGCGGCATTGGCTGCGAATACGCGACATTCTACCGCGAGGATCGATTATGCAAATTATTGCCATTGTCCTGATGATCTTCTTCGCCGTCTGCGGTTATCAGATCGCCCGCAAGGCCGGCTACAACCCCTGGCTGGGCCTGCTCGCCGCCATTCCCATTGTCCATCTCGTCCTTCTCCTCATCCTCGCCTTCAGCGAATGGCCGATCCATCGCGGTGAATCCCACGGCGGGTGACTTGGCCCGGGGCCCAGTTTGTCCTAGTCTTTCCAATTCCCCGAGCAAAGCAAACGGACTTTAAATCGCCATGTACAGACAATCCCTTATCAGTCTATCCGTCGCCTCGGCGCTCGCCCTGGCCGCCTGTGAGGCACCCGACCAAGAGACCCAGGAGGAAAGCCGGGCCGACGTCGCAGAAACCCAGCGTCCGGCCTACCCTGAAACCCGCCGCCAGGACCTGGTGGAGGAAATCCACGGCCACGAGATTGCCGACCCTTATCGCTGGCTGGAGGAGCTGGGCAGTGAGGAGGTTCGTGACTGGATCAATGCCCAGAACGAACTCACCTTCGAGCACCTCGAGAGCCTGGACGGGCGTCAGCGCTTCAAGGAGCGGATGACCGAACTCTGGGACTTCGAGCGCTACTCGGTGCCCAGCGAGGAAGCGGGCCGCTACTTCTACCGCCGGAACGACGGCCTGCAGGACCATGATGTCCTTTACTGGCTTTCGGAGCTGGATGACGAGCCGCAGGTCCTGATCGATCCCAACCGCTTTTCCGAGGATGGCACCGTTTCCCTGACCATGACCTCGGTGCGCGAGGATGGGGAATACATTGCCTACGGCAAGGCCGAGGGCGGTTCGGACTGGCAGACCTTCCATATCCGCAATATTGAATCGGGCGAGGACACCGGTGATTTCCTCGAGTGGATCAAGTATTCACCGGCCGCCTGGACCCATGATCACGAAGGCTTCTTCTACAGCCGTTACCCGGAACCGGAAGGGGATCCTTTGACCGCGCCCAATGAAGATCATCGGGTCTTCTACCATCGCATGGGCCAGGATCAGGAAGACAATGTTCTGGTCTACGAACGGCCCGACCGGCCGGATTGGCGCTTTGCCCCGGAAGTCAGTGACGATGGTCGCTATCTGATCCTGACCGTTCGGGAAGGTACCGATCGCCGCAACCGGGTCTATTACCTGGATTTGCAGGATCCGGAAGATCCCTCCTTCGACGGAGATGTGGTGGAGTTGCTGGATGATTTCGACGGCGGTTATCACTTCCTTGATAACGACGGCGAGACCTTCTTTTTCTACACCACCGCCGATGCGCCCCGTGGTCGGATCATCGCCATTGATACCGGCGAACCGGATCGTGACAACTGGGAAACCATTGTCGAGGAACGTGAGCGAGTGATCCGAGGCGTCAATGCCGTGGGTGACTATTTCATCGTCAACTACATGGAAGATGCCCACAGCCGCCTGTCGATCTTTGGCCGTGATGGCGAGGACAGGGGCGACGTGGAACTCCCCACGCTGGGAACCGTCGGCAGCGTCAGCAGCGGCCGTGACGGCGAGATGTTCTTCTCCTTCAGCTCCTTCCTCTATCCCACCACGGTGTTCCACCACAAGCCCGGTGAGTGGGAGGAGCCGGAACTGTTCCGACAGCCTGAACTGAGCGGCTTCGATCCGGAGGACTATGTGACACAGCAGGTCATCTATGAGTCCAAGGACGGCACCGAAGTCCCCATGTTCATTACCCACCGTCGGGATGTGGAGCCCGATGGCAATGTCCCCACCCTGCTCTATGGCTATGGTGGCTTCAACATTCCCATCCTGCCCTCATTCTCGGTGGAGAACCTGGCCTGGATGGAACAGGGCGGCATCTACGCTTCCGCCAACATTCGTGGTGGTGGTGAATACGGCCGTGAATGGCACCAGGCCGGTGTGCAGGACAAGAAGCAGAATGTCTTTGACGACTTCATCGCGGCCGCCGAGTATCTGATCGACGAGGGTTATACCTCGGCCGACAACCTGGGCATCTACGGTCGCTCCAACGGTGGCTTGCTGGTGGGCGCCGTCATCAATCAGCGCCCCGAGCTCTTTGGGGCCGCACTGCCGGCGGTGGGCGTGATGGATATGCTGCGCTTCCACAAGTTCACCGTGGGCGCGGGCTGGGCCCCGGATTACGGCAACCCGGAGGTCAAGGAGGACTTTGAAGTGCAGCTGCAGTATTCGCCTTACCACAACATCGCCGAGGGTCATGACTATCCGCCGGTATTGGTGACCACGGCGGACCATGACGATCGTGTGGTGCCTGGCCACAGCTTCAAGTACGCGGCCATGCTGCAGTACAAGCAGGCCGAGGACAGCGCCAGTCCCATGCTCATCCGCATCGAGGACCGCGCCGGCCACGGCGCCGGCATGTCCACCACCATGCGCATCGAGGAAGCCCGAGACCGTTGGGCTTTCCTGGCGGAGCACTTGGGATTGGAACTGGATTGAGGTGCCGGGTAAGCGGAATCGGCGGGCCCCGGAAGGGGCCCGTTTTTTTTGCCCCGTGGGAGCGGATTCATCCGCGATTGCAATCCAAGCGAAGGCACGCCGCTCTCTGTGGGCGATAGAAGAATGGTGTGCCAGCCGAGGGCATCCAATCGCGGATGAATCCGCT
>NZ_SLKM01000215.1:0-24322 GCF_007134575.1 Natronospira sp. | reverse complement strand
GAACTGGTGCTGCTCTCCATGCTGAACGGTTCCTTGAAGTGTCCAACCGCGAGACGACCCTGAGGAAACAGATAGGCGATATAGGCGTTGGCGAAGCGAACTTCGTCATCCCGGAAATCCACCTCCAGCTGCCACTCCCAGTTGTCGTACATCACACCCAGGGCCCCGAGGCGGGCACGCCGCAAGATGGTGCCGTAGCGAGCAATGTCGCCCCGATCGGCTCGCTCGTCGTCGGTGGTCTTGAATGGATTCTCAAGCCAGGCGGCGTCGGCCATTAAACGGCCACGGAAGCCGAAACGGTGTTTTCCATCGGCCGTTTCAATGGCGAACTTGTTCACTCGAGCGCGAATGTCATCGCCGACGACGGGCATGGTCGGTTCATAATCAAAGGACTCGAACCGTTTTACCGGCGCGTCTTCGGCCAACAGGGCATCCGCCCGCTCACGGCTCAGCGTACCCTCCTCGACCAGGGCTTCGATGAGACGGGATTCAGCACTGCTTGCATTGGCCGCGGGTGCACTCATCAATGCAGCCAGGCCAATGCCAATCAGGGAACTGGCATGCTTATTCATGATTTCTCCTTCACGTGCATGGAAGCGCCCGGGTTGACACGACAGCGGCACCGCCGTCCGTGGGTGCGTGGGGCGCGAGGCAAGTCCTTCCCGGGGAACAAGGAAACGCCGCTGGTGGGCAAGCCATGTTAGGCGGTAGAGATTGCAGGGATTTAACGAGAATGTTTCAGCGATTTTTCAGTGGGATGAACGGCGTCTCAGCTGGAAGGCCACGAGCACGATGGTGCTGAGCAGAATGGTCAGGCTGGCCATCGCCATAGCCAGGGAGATATCCCCCTGTTCGAATTGGCTGAAGATGAAGGTGGCGGTGGTGTCGGTGCCGGGCGGCAGCAAGAGGATGGAAGCCACCAGTTCCCGCATGCAAACAATGAAGGTGACCAGCCAGGCGGCACTCAGCGCCGGACCCAGTTGAGGCAGTACGATGCGGGTAAACACTGTGAAACGGTTGGCGCCCAGAACGGCGGCGGCATTCTCCAGATTCACGCTCATGCTTTGCAGGCTGGCATTGGCGTAGTTGAGGGCGTCGGTGATGTAGATGATCACGTAGGCCAGCAGCAGCATCCACACCGTATTGTAGAGATCGAACGGTATCCAGGGCGCGTTCCAGGCCAGAATCAGGGCCACGGCCATGACGATCTTTGGAATCACCCGGGGCAAGGTGGCAATGCCATCCAGCAACTGTTGCAGGAGACCACGGTTGCGACTGCCCACATAGGCGATGTATCCGCCAATCAGAATACAGACGGTGGCGGCGGACAGGGACAGGCCAAGGCTCGTCAGCAGCGCCGAGGCACCCCGGGATCCCGGACTGAGGAGCTCGCGATAGTGAGCCAGAGTCAGGGCGGGGCGACCACCCTGCCAGCCCTCGGCGAGGCTGCTGAGCATCATGGCCAGGTAGGGGACTATCGTGCTAAGCAGGAACAGCAGGGCGACGAAGGCCCAGCCAAGCCAGTGACCCTTACGCCCAATGGGGAGTTGTCTTGCCGGGCCCGGGCGGTAGCGCCCCCCACCGATCCATTGACCAAGCCAGCGACTGCCATAGAGGCCAGCCAGCGCCATCAGGCACAGCAGACTGGATAAGGAAGTGGCCAAACCAAGATCGACCGGCCAGCTGGTCACCAGATAGAAAATCTCAGCGGGCAGCAGCGGCAGATTTGAACGTGTCCCCAGCACGGCCGGAACCCCGAAGTTGGAGATGGCCTCCAGGAAGACCAGCAGACCGGCATTGAGAATGGCTGGCAGCAAGAGCGGCAGCAGAATCAAACGCAGACGCTGCGACAGGCCGGCACCGAGCTGGGCGGCCGCATCATCAAAACGTTGCGGGAGCCGTTCCAGAGCCGCTTCCACCGCCAGCGCCACATAGCCAAAAGAGGCCAGGGCCATGACGGTACTGACCCCCCAGAATGAAAAGAACCAGGCACGCAGGCCGGCCGGCAGTCCCCCGAGGAAAGCGTCTGCAAAGCCCCCCTCCTGCATGACGAGAATGTAGGACAGCGCGGCGATGTAGGGCGGTGTCATGATGGGAAAGAGGAGGCTGAGCCGCAGCCAGAGCTTTCCGGGGATGTCAGTACGGGCCAGCAGGAAACCGCAGGGAATGCCAATCACCCAGCTGATCAGGGTCACGCTGCCGGCCCACAGCAGGCTGGTGCCGATCATGGCGCCCAGATCCGTGGTTTCGGCGATGCGTTGATAGGGCTCGAGGAAGCCGCTCAGGGAGCCGCCGAGAATCTGCGGGAAGACGCTTTGCAGAAAGAGAATGAGCAAAGGATAGCCGGTCAACAGCAGCAACAGACCCAGGCAAAGGAGCAGGGGCAGACGCTGCAGAAGGAACGCTTGCCTGACCATCACGGCGTCGACTCCGCCGGAAGCACTTCGGCTCTTTCCACACGGATCTGGAAGCGACGCAGGATGGTCGCCTGTTGCTCCCATGCCGCGACCGGATCCACATCAAAGGTGGCGGGTGCCTCGGCGTGTCGGCGCAGTGCGCTTGGCTCGACGCCTGTTCTCGCCGGCAGAAGATGTTGCGCCGCAACCGCTTCCTGCATGGCTTCACTGAGATAGAAGTCGACAAAATGTCGAGCCAGCTGGGGCACCGGCGTATCCGCCAGGACGGCGACGGGCCGTTCCACCAGGGCCGAGCCAGACGGTGGGTAATGCATGCGAATATCCGCACCGGCGTCGATCTGGCGATAGATCAGGTAATCGGCGGCCGCGAGTATCACGTCATAGGTTCCGACTACCAGGCCGCTGATGGCCTGACTGTTGGCAGCCGAAAAAATCAGGCCATGCTGGCGGGCGGCACGGAAATCGTCCCGCGCGGCCGCCTCGCCCCGTTGCAGACTGTAGGCGACGAGAAAGTCACCGGCCGAACCGGAGCGGGAAGGCGAAGGCATGGTCACCCTGCCCGGCCCCTCGCCGGCGAACACGGTCGCCCAGTCGAGGTTTTCGTCCTTGTCCGCTCGCAGGGCCATGCCGACCAGTGCCGCCGAGGTGGCAAAGTAGTACTGATCCGGGTCGTGCCACTCCTCACGACTGTCTTCCCACCAGTCGGGATTGGGGTAGGCCAGCAGGCGGCCGTCCTGTTTCAGGGCCTCGGCGGCCGAGCGACTGGCGAAAACGACCACATCCGCCCGTGGCCGATAACGCTCCGCTTCGAGACGGGCCATCACCTGTCCGGTGGTGGCGGCAAACAACTCGACACGTACGCCTTTCTCCGACTCGAAGGCCTCTGCCACCTGTTCGGCCAGCACGCGTGGCCCGGCGGAATAGACCACCAGGGTCTCGTCTTGATCCTGCTGGCTGCAGGCAATGACCAACAGGAGAAGCAACAGCAAGGAGGTAGCCGTCAGGGGATGACGCGGAAGGGACATGGTTGATGTCAGTCAGGCAGGAAACGAAGGGCGTTGCGGGGAAAGCGCACCCGCACAGTGGCGCCTTCGCGCACCGGCCCGTCCGCGATGCCACGCAGGGTATGGCCGTTCTCCAGTTCGGCGAAGGCCTCATGACGATCACCAAGAAAATGCATCTGCCGACAGATGGCCGAGAGTTCGATCACATCATCCCCGGGGCAGCAGGCACTCTGACTGATGCAGACGGCTTCCCGGCGCAACATGCAATTGCCTTGTGCCGGGAGACGCTCGGCCTGACCGTTGAGGGACAGGCGCAGGCCACCCTGGACGGCGACCTCGTTGGCCTGGCGCTGATAGGGCAGGAGGTTGGAGCTCCCCAGAAACTCCGCCACGAAACAACTGGACGGTTCGCGATACACCTGTTCGGGCGGACCAATCTGTTCGATGCGCCCACCTTTCATCAAGGCGATTCGATCACCCAGGGTCATGGCCTCGGACTGATCGTGGGTGACATACACCGATGTCACTCCGCTGTCTTGCAGCAGCGCCCCGAGTTCCGTTTTCAGGTCCTCGCGCAGGCGGGCGTCCAGGGCGGAGAGAGGCTCATCGAGCAAGAGCAGTCGCGGCTGCACCGCCAGGGCCCTGGCAATGGCCACCCGCTGCTGCTGCCCCCCGGACAGCTGTTCCGGTTTGCGGTCAAGAAAATCACTCATGCGCACCCGCGCCAGTGCCTGCTCCACCTGCTCACGAATGCGTGAGCGATGAGCGCCGCGAACACGCAAGCCAAAGGCAACATTCTCCGCCACGGTCATGTGCGGCCACAGACTGAAATCCTGGAAGACCATGGAGAAACGACGATCCCGCATGGGCCGGTGAAAGCCCTGGGCCGGTGCATCCAGAACCTCACCATCGCAGCGAAGCTCACCCTGGTCCGCCGCCAGCAGCCCGGCAATGATGTTCAGCAGGGTGCTCTTGCCACAGCCCGACGGCCCCAGCAGGACCAGGCACTCACCGCGGTCGAGAGAGAAATCGATGCCATCCAGCACCGGGTTGCCATCGAACTGCTTGTGAAGCTGATGACATTCGAGGAAGACGGACATCATGACCTCCGGAAATACCTGCCGTGCCGAACCGGGGAAGATTCGGGCAAAAACCGACGGTCGAGGATGCCAGAGGGGCCTTTCAGTTTTATGACAGGGCCATGACGGGAGACGGCCGTTCGTCGGGAACTGTAACGGTCAGATAGGGTTCAGACAACCGTGCTTATTTCGCTTTCCCGGATACATCAGCAACTTCGGAGGCACTTGAAGGTTATAAAAGAAAGCCCCGTTCAATCATTGAACGGGGCTTTCCCGGGACGCTTTCCCTGTACTGGCCAGCGAAAGCGGTGCCTGGCAGAGGGCAGAAACTCAGCCGGTCTCGCGCATTTCCTTGCGAGGCCCATGTTCCAGGGCGTCACGCACGGCCTCGATCATCAGATCGACCTCTTCGGAGGTGATGTCAAAATGGGGCGTGAAGCGCAGGGAGTTCTCGCCGCCGTGGATCACGCCCAGGCCGCGGGTACGCATGTACTCCTCGGTGGAGCCGGCGCCGTAGCACTTGTACTCGCCGCTATCCAGTTCGCAGGAGAAGAGCAGACCGGTGCCCTGGACCTTGGTGATCTTGCCCGCCAGCTCGGTCTTCAGCGCTTCCAGCTTGTCCACGCATTCCTGACCGCGATCGCGGATGTTGGCGCGCAACTCGTCACTGATGGATTCCAGCACCGCCACGCCCACGTCCATGGCGCGCGGATTGGCGGTCATGGTGTTGCCGTAGATGCCCTTACGATAGAGGCTCGCGGCACGCTCGTTCATGGCCAAGACGGACAGGGGATACTGACCGGCGTTCAGGGCCTTGGAATAGCTCTCCATGTCCGGACCGTCCAGCTTCTCGAAGCCGGGGTAATCGACAATGGACAGACAGCCGGTGGCACGCAGGCCGGCCTGAATGCTGTCCACCAGCAGCAGGGTGCCATGCTCACGGGTCAGCTCTCGAGCGGCCTGGTAGAACTCGGGGGTAATGGCCATGCCGGGATTGCCCTCACCCATCACCGGTTCGATGAACAGTCCCTCGATGAATACGCCATCCGCCTCGGCCTGGGCGAACCTCGCCTTGAGGTCCTCGACATTGTTCACTTCCACGGTCACCAGATCCTCATCGCGGTCGCGGAAGCTGGCCAGATGCTTCTGATAGGTGCCGCGACTGGAGTCGGAGAACTGGGCCGGCCGATCGGTACGGCCATGGAAACCGCCCACCAGGGCCATGCGACGAATCGCCTTCCCGGCATGGGGGCCACCCTCATCGGTGGCGATCTTGGCATTGACGTCAGCGATACGGGCCGCCACGGTCACGGCCTCGGAACCGGAGTTCATGCACAGGAAGCGATCGAAGGGGCAGTCGCCGCCGCGGGCATGACCAATCTCGCGTTCCAGGGCGTCCACCAGGCGGCGCTGACTGAAATTGGCGGTCATGATGTTGGCCATGACGTGCGGCCGGTTCATGGCCTCAAGCACCCGCTCGGGGGCATGGCCCATGCCGAGCATGCCGTAGCCGCCGTTGTCATGCAGCACCGCACCCTTGGCGGTCACGATCCAGGGCCCACGGGCCGCCAGGGTCACATAGGGATTGACGGCATCATCGGGGTAGAAATTGACGAAGCGCCCCTGAATTTCCTGGATCTGCTGCTCTTCATCCAGGTTCAGCATGTCACCGTAGTCACCCTTGAGCTCGGCGAACACCGCCAGCGCCTCGTCCACGGCCTGGACCAGCAGTGGATCCTGCTCGGCAAAACGACTGATCACATCGTCGGACAGCCCACTGGTGAGTGTAGCGCCGCCCACGGCGCGAATTTCCCTGAGTTTGTCGAGTACCGACATGGCTCCGGCCTCTCTTCTGTTGGGAACCCTGAAGCAAACAGACTCCGGGTTCGGTGGCCCCAAAAACAAATACCGGACGGAATGCTCGAACGACTGGGGCCTGCTGGCCCCGCGCCCGGAATCCGCCCGGTTCGTGTACAATCCTCGCTGTTCGGCATGGCGCCGAAGACCTTGTAGAATACCGAAAAACGCCCCTTATGTCCAGGCAAGCCGCTCCCTCCTGCCCCCTCTGCGACACCCGCCAGGGCCGTCTGTTCTGCATCGACGCCCGCCGGGGCCGCCGCTACCGGCGCTGCCCGGATTGCCGCCTAACCTGGCTTGACCCCGAGCAACGCCCCAACCCGGCCAGGGAAAGGGCGGAATACGCCCTGCACCAGAACGATCCGGCCGATCCCGGCTATCGGCAGTTTCTCTCCAGGGTGGCCGACCCGCTGCAACAACAGCTGCAACCGGGTTCACAGGGCCTGGACTACGGCTGCGGCCCGGCAGCGGTCCTCGCGGACATGCTCACCGCCGCCGGCCTGCCCACCACGGCCTATGACCCCTGCTTCCGGGCAGAACCGGCGGCACTGTCGGGACGCTATGATTTCATCAGCTGCACCGAAACGGCGGAGCACTTCTTCCACCCGGGCCGGGAATTTCGCCGACTGACCGAGCTGCTGCGACCGGGCGGCGTGCTCGCGGTGATGACCGGCCGACTGACCGAAGACGCCCGCTTCGCCCGCTGGCGCTACCGTCACGACCCCACCCACGTCTGCTTCTACCGCGACGAGACCTTCGCCTGGCTGGAACAGCACGTCGGCTATTCCCGTGTCTACCGCCGGGGTGATGTATGGATCGGTCGGCGGCTGGCTTGAGGGGCAGGGCGAGGGAATGATTGTAAGCAGTGTGTGTTGGCTTTCGGCTGGCGATTGCCCTTTGACGAGGGTGACGGGGGCGCGTTCCGGCTGCGGGGCGGTAAGCTCCACATCGCGAATGAATTCGCTCCCACGGTGCCTGTGGCGCAGGCTGAAGCCGCCGTGGGAGCGGATCTATCCGCGATTGACCGGGCTGAATCGAAAACACTCTCCCAGATCTTAAAGGCAGCCTATGCACATAGGCCCTCATACCATCAAAAACTGGATACTTTCGCTCCCTTCCTTAGGCCTAGCGTGACATGTGGGCTAATGATGGGCCCAGCAGTTGGTGGGCCCATCATCTGGTCACTTCGCTGTTAGTCCTATGGCTCGTGTGTGGCGCATTCGACCCATTGCGCCAGGATCTCACCCGTACTTTCCACGCTGGCAGTAAACTGGTAACACACAGTGATATAGCGCCCACCAGGATTTACATGTGGACCTGTTTCAGTCACATCAACTCCGCTTATTCCACCGAAATTGAAATTCGAGTTTGGATCAATGATCTGCCCATCAGCCACGGCCTGCTCTAGGCGCTGACGACTACAGTCATCTAACTCACTGCGATCATGTGGCTCGGTCAACCACCCCTCCTCGCCATGTACACGGCTGAGACTTGGATCCAACTCCATTGTTACGCTCAACTCTCCATCAGTTGAGGGCTCCAAGACAAACCTAAAAGCAAGAAAGTCGGGATCATCCGAAATGCTGGCCCAGCCATTACTGCCATCTTCCATGAAGTCGAAATAAGCTCTCCAATGCTCTTCCAGCTCAATGCTTTCTTCTCTCTCAAGGTCAAAATTCAACCCTGCGCCCAAAGGCCCTGCATCTATCGACAGCCAACCCCCACTAATTGCTAGTGTGACGCCATATCCTGATAAGCGGTCCTCGTAAGCTGATTGGAACTCCGAAACTGCCTGCTCTTTCAATTGAGTCAGCTTTGCGTGATCGCCCAAGGCTTCTAATGCGGTCCCACTAGGGCATGCGATTTCATCGGAATCACTCACCCCGATACTTAATGGCCCGTAAGAAGGCGTGTTGCCGTTCGGCTGCAAAAACTCGGCCATCCGCATTTCAACGTCTTCGATCATAGCCAGATATTCCAGATACAGGCCCCAGCCCGTGCGGATTTCCTCAGCGGTCGCAAGACTGATGTCTGCAGAAACGACCAAGAACTCCGCTTGACCAACACCGGGAAGGGAATAGTGGACGTCAAACGCGTACACCTCCTGCTGGTCGGGCTCAAACAGGAACAGGGTTTCATCTGGAATACTGCAGGCTGGCGCGAGACCAGGTTCGCCATATCCGTCTTCATAGCTGGAAGCCCCACCACTCGCCGCTTCGCACTTAACTTCAGCGATAGCCTTGGCCTCCTCAAAAGCGGCATCACCGTCAACACACTGGCTGCAGACATGAACCCGCTCGACCGAGGCGGCAGAGGCTTGCGCAATACAGAAAAGGCCAATCAGGATGGTGAAAACAGCAATCACTTGGATGGCAGGATTGAACCCGTCTTTCATCTCCCCCTCCATTCTTCTGTACTTCTGAGGTTACCACCCTTATACCAAAAGCCCGTAAACCCTGGGCCTTATATCCCATTGTAATGAGCCTCCCGCAGGCTGACAAGACACTAATGCATTGCAATACTCGAACAGGCTGTAGACTGATCACTATGAAAACGCTTCATCACACTCGGGCTTTAACGGGCGCCATACTGCTGCTGGCCTTCGCCGCGCTGGTCTCGGCCTGCGGGGGAGAGCCGGATGATCCGGAAACGCAAGTGCGGGCGGTGATCGCAGCGGCCGAAGAGGCGGCCGAGGATCGCTCCACGCGACGGCTGATGCGCCATATATCCGAGCGCTACCAGGATGAGTCCGGCCATGACAAGGACGGCCTGCGCGATCTGGTTCGGGTCTATTTCATGCGCCATCAGAATCCGCGCATCCTGAGCCGCATTCGTGACATTGATCTGGTCACCAGCGTGCGTGCCGACGTCCGTCTGCTGGCCGGCATGGCCGATACCGGCGGGGGCCGACTGCAGGCCGATGCCTTCGATATCACCCTGACCCTGGATCTGGAAGAAGACGGGGAATGGCGAGTGATCCGGGCCGAATGGCGCCGGGCGGGACGCGATGTGGAATGGTGAGCAGCGCCACACAGGAACACGACTTTCTCGATCCGAAAGCCCTTGAGCGTCGCTGGCAGGATGCCGACAGCCGGATTCTGCCGATCTGCGAGGAGCGGGTCTTCCTCGACTGTCGGGAAACGGCGGCCGGGCCCATCCGCCTGCTGGCACCCCGCCGGGCCGAGGCATCTGAACTGCTGGATCATGCCGACACCCCGGTTTGGCTGGGGGAATGGGATGGCGCGCCCTGCTTCGCCGTGCGCCTGCGCCGATTCACACCACGGCAGCGGATCCCTGGGGGTGACTTTGCCGAACTGCGCGCCATGGCTGCCGATCTCAGCCGGCAGGACTGGCAGTGGCTGGCGCGGGCAAAATCCCTGATCCACTGGCACGATACCCACGGTTTCTGCGGCCGCTGCGGCCATCCCACCGAGCGCGGGCCGGCCGGCCTGTCCCGCCAATGCAGCAACCCGGACTGCGGTCGACGGCATTTCCCCCGCACCGACCCGGCGGTCATCGTTGCCGTATGTCACCAGGACCGACTGCTGCTGGCCCGCCAACCAAGCTGGCCCGCCTCTCGTCGCTCGGTGCTGGCGGGTTTCGTCTCGCCCGGCGAGACGGCGGAGGCCGCTGCCATCCGCGAGATCCATGAGGAGGCCGGCCTGCGGATCGCCCCGGCCAGCCTGCGCTACTTCGACTCACAGCCCTGGCCCTTTCCCGGCTCCCTGATGCTGGCCTATACAGCCGAAAGCCGGGATGCGACCATCCGCTGCCTGGATGGCGAACTGCGCGATGCCGAATGGTGGCGCCGCGAGGACCTGCGCACCGCCGTCGCCGAGCAAGGCCTGCAGTTGCCCACCCACCACTCCGTGGCCCGTCGCCTGATCGAGGACTGGCTGCAGAAAGGACAGTAGATACCATGGCCGACTCCCAGGGGCGCCGGCGTCGACAGGCCCTCGCCGAAAGGACCTATGTCGCCCTCAGTGGCGACCGCAAGCGACTGGATCTCACTCCCGATCAGCGCGATCCCCATCTGCCGGGCAATTACTTCATGAACCTGGGCAATGGCGCCGCCACCCGTCTCGCCGATCAGGTCGCCGGCCCCGCCGTGGTCCTGCCCTGGCTGCTGGGCGCCATGGGCGCACCGGCCGCCCTGGTGGGGCTGCTCATGCCGGTGAAGCAGACCGGCAAGCTGATTCCCCAGCTGGTGGTGTCCGGCTGGATGCGGCGTTTTCGCCTGCGCAAGGGGTTCTGGTTCTGGTCCGGGGTGATTCAGGCCCTGTGTCTGCTGGGCATGATTCCGGCCGCCGCCCTGCTGCCCCCAACCGGCGCCGCCCTGGCGGTGGTGGCTCTGCTGGGCCTGTTCAGCCTGGCCGGTGGCATGGGCAGCGTGGCCTTCCAGGATGTCACCGGCAAGACCATTCCCAAGGGACGGCGCGGTCACCTGATTGCCAACCGTTTCGCGCTGGGGGGCATGCTCACGGTGGTGGCCGGGCTGCTCCTGACCCGTTACATCGGTGAGGATCAGGCGGAATACGTTTATCTCGGCCTGATTGCCTTTGGCGCCGCCCTCTGGGTGCTCTCTTCACTGGCCGTAGCCCGCATTCACGAGATGCCGGGCGATGCCGAACCCCATGCCCGGCGTTTCACCCAGGAAGTGAAAGCCGGGCTGAGCTGGTTTCGCCGCATCCCCGGCTTTCGCTGGTTCATCCTGCTCAGGGCCGGCCTGCTGGGGGTGGAGATAGCCACCCCCTTCTACATCCTTCACTCCCAGGAAGTGCTCAACAAGGATCCGGCCAATCTGGGTCTTTTCATCCTGGCGGTCGGCGTGGCCCATATTGTCGGCAGTCTGTTCTGGGGCGTGATCGCCGATCGCTCCTCAAGGGCCGTGCTGTTGTCCGCGGCCCTGCTCGGACTGGCCGCCGGCGGCATGACCCTGGCCACCGCCGTGCTGCCCTCCGACTGGCTCAACGTGGTCTGGTACATGGCCATCTTCGCCCTGCTTGGACTGGGTGAGTCGGCCGCCAACATTGGTCGCAAGACCTGGCTGGTGGACGCCGCCCCGCCGGCCGACCGGCCCACCTGGGTGGCCTTCTCCAACACCGCCATCGGCGGGGGTGGCCCTGGCCGCCGGCTCCCTTGGCCTGATCGGCGACTTAGTCGGGCTCAACGCCATGGTCATGACCCTGATGGCCCTGATCCTGCTCGCCCTGATCGCCCTCACCCGCCTGCCGGCACCGGAACAGGCAGTGGATGTCAACGGCGATCCGGCACGCACACTCTGATCCGGAGGCGTCAGGGCCTCTGTTAAACTCTGTCGTCTTTCGATCCAGCGGAGACCGCCGTGAGCGAATCTGTCGAGGTCAAGGTGCGCGACCCGGAACAACTGAGCAATCGTGCCTATGCGGTGCTGAGCGGGGATGATCAGACCGATCGCCTCTGCCAGGCCATTCCCGAGTCCGCCTGCACCAATCTGCCCCGCAACTATCTGCTCAATGTGAGCAATGGCGCCAGCAGCAAGCTGGCCGAGCAGGTGGCGGGACCCAATGTGGTGCTGCCCTGGCTGTTGGCCGCCCTGGGTGCGCCGGCCTTTCTGATCGGCCTGCTCATGCCCATCAAGCAGGCCGGCTCCCTGCTGCCCCAATTGGCCATTGCCGGACTGATCCGCTCGGTGGCCCGGCGCAAGTTCTTCTGGATTTTTTCCGGCCTCACTCAGGCCGCCTGCCTGCTGCTGATGGTCCCGGCCGCGGTCTTTCTCCCTGCCCACGAGGCGGGCTGGGCCATCGTGATCCTGCTTGCCATCTACGCCATCGCCAGCGGTACCGCCTCGGTGGCCTTTCAGGACGTGGTCGGCAAGACCATTCCCAAGGGACGCCGGGGGCGGCTGCTGGCCAACCGGGCAGCCATTGGCGGCGCCCTGACCATCGCCGCCGGCCTGCTCATCAATCAATATATCGGCCGCGGCGAGGACATGGTGGTCTACCTTGGCCTGATCTTTCTGGGCGCGATCCTCTGGTTCCTGGCCGCCGGCCTGTTCGGACTGATCCGGGAAGAACCGGGGGCCACCGCCGGCGGTCGCAATGCCATTGATGAGGCGTCTCAGGGCCTGCGCCTGCTGCGGGAGCTGAGCGGCTACCGGCGCTATCTCATCGCCCGCACCCTGTTGCTCACCGTGGAAGTGGCAACGCCGCTGTTTGTGCTCTTCGGCCAGGGCATCCTGGAAGCCGGTGCGGTGGGCCTGGGCACCTTCGTGATTGCGGTGGGCGTGGCACAGGTGATCGGCAGCCCCTTCTGGGGCAAGTTCTCCGACGCCTCCTCGCGCAAGGTATTGTTCTGGAGCGCCCTGCTGGCCGCAGCGGCCGGTGTCCTCGCCCTGCTGGTGGCGGTGCTGCCCGAGAGCCTGCGCACCGCCCCGGTCTATGCCCTGGTTTTCGTCCTGATCGGCCTGGCCGAGGCTGGCGTCCGCCTGGGCCGAAAGACCTGGCTGGTGGATGCCGCTCCCGCCGCTGACCGGCCCACCTGGGTCGCCTTCTCCAATACCGCCATCGGCATGCTCACCCTGGCAGCCGCGGGGCTCGGCCTGGTGGCCCATGTCTTCGGCCTCAACGTCATGATGCTCTGCATCATAGGCCTCTGCCTGGCCGGTGCCGGCAGCGCCTGGCTCATGCCCGAAGCCGCCGATGCCGAAAGAGAGGCTTTGAGCAAACAAGCGGAGTCCGCTTCATGAATGAAAGAAATCTGGAAATCCTGCTCATCATCATCCGTGCCCTGATTGCCATCTGCTCGGGCATGGTGGCTGCCATGCTCTGTCTGGCTGCGGCTTTCTGGCTGCAGGCGGAAGTCATCCAGCCGACCAATGACGTCCGCGCCTCGGCCATCAGCTTCCTGCTGCCCTTTTTCGTCGGCGGTCTGATCACCGCCGGGGTACTGCGCTGGCAGCGTTACCGCAGCGCTCTGCTGCTGGGCCTGGGCTTTGCGCTTGTTTATCTTCTGATGTTCATCCCCGGCTGGCTGGGTACCGAGGAAATTGGCGCCGGCCTGATCACCGGCCTGGTGCTCGGTGGACTGGCGCTGGCGCTGATTGGCGCCTCCCTGGGCTTCCGCCTCCGGCAGCTCATCACCCGACAATGAAAGTCCCCCGACAGACCCTGGCGCTGGCGGGCTTCGCCCTGCTGGTGCTGACCTGGGGTTACAACTGGGTGGTGATGAAGATCGCCCTGGATTACAGTCACGCCCTGGACTTTGCCATCCTGCGCAGCCTGGGCGGCATGCTCTGCCTGTTTCTGATCGCCTTCGTGGCCGGGCAGGGCTTCCGCCTCACCGCCCCCTGGCATGTGCTGCTGCTGGGCCTGGTGCAGACCACCGGATTCACCGGCCTGGTGACCCTGGGCCTGTCCATGGAAGACGCCGGCAAGACCGCCATTCTGGCCTTCACCATGCCCTTCTGGGTACTGATCTTCGCCGCCCTGGTCCTGGGCGAAAAGGTCCGGGACTGGCAGTGGCTGGCGGTCGCCTTTGCCCTGGGCGGACTGATCCTGTTGGTGGGGCCCTGGGACCCGGCCCTGCGCGGTGCCGGCAGTCTGCTGGCCATCGCCGCCGGGGCCTGCTGGGGGGCCAGCGTGGTGGTGGCCAAGCGCATTCCCATGCGCGACCGCTGGGAGCTGATTCCGATCACCGCCTGGCAGATGCTGCTCGGCGTCATTCCCCTGCTGCTGTTGCTGCCGCTGGTGGAGCGCCCACCCATCGACTGGGATCCGGTCTTCATCGGCGCCTTACTGTTCAACATCCTGCCGGCCAATGCCCTGGCCTGGCTGTTCTGGCTCTACCTGGTCAGCCGCCTGCCGGCCGGCGTCACCGGCCTCAATGCCCTGGCCATCCCGGTGGTGGGCATGAGCGCCGCCTGGCTGCAACTGGGCGAACGCCCCACCACGCTGGAAGCCACCGGCATGGCCCTGATCCTCACCGCCCTGGCCATCCTCAGCCTCCGTGGCCTGTGGCTGTGGCGGCGAAAGCAACGCGTTATGGAGGCGCGCAAATCCCCTTGACCGCCGTTCTGGCCTGACACTGGCGCCACCACCCGGCTATCATGCATCAATGACCGAGACTGTCGAAGTACCATTCTGGCTGCTGGCCGCAATTGGGCTGCTGGCCCTGTGGGTGCTGTTGGAGCGCCTGCTGCTTCCCAGCGTGCGCTGGTTCTTCCGGCGCCGGGTCAATCTCCTCATCGATCAGCTCAACCGCAAGCTCAAATTGCGCCTACCCACCTTTTCGCTGACCAAGCGCCGGGTACTGGTGGACCGCCTGGTCTACGATCCCCGCGTGCTGGAGGAGATCCGGGCCCATTGCGAAAGCACCGGTGCGCCCTGGGACGCGACCCTGGAACGCGTGGAACGCTATGCCCGGGAGATCGTGCCGGCCTTCAATGCCTACTTCTATTTCAGCCTGGGCCGCCGCTTTGCACGCTGGCTGGTGCAAAGGCTCTACAAGGTGAGGCTATCCCCAAGAGGCACTAGCGTGGTGGAAGGAATCGAAGGTGAGGCCAGCATCGTCTTCGTGATCAACCACCGCTCCAATATGGATTACGTCCTGCTCGCCTATCTGGCACAGAAGCAGGCCGCGCTGTCCTATGCGGTGGGGGAATGGGCCCGGGTCTGGCCCCTGCAACAGATGGTCAAGGCCACGGGCGCCTATTTTGTTCGCCGTGGCTCCAACAGCGCCCTCTACCGACGGGTACTGGAACGCTATGTGCAGATGGCCGTGGAGGGTGGCGTGGTCCAGGCGGTGTTCCCGGAGGGCGGCCTGAGCCGTGACGGCGATTTTCGCGAACCGCGTATCGGCCTGCTCGATTACATGCTGCGTGAACATGACCTTGACGCGGCCCGCGACATCGTCTTCATTCCGGTCTGCATCAACTATGACCGGGTCATTGAAGACCGGACACTGCTGGATGAGGCCGGCAAGCGGGCGGAACGGAAATCCGCCGTCTCGGCGGTCTGGGGAAGCCTGAAGTTCCTGGCCCGGAGCCTGCGTCGGCGAAGCCGGGGACAGTGGTATCGCCTGGGCTATGCAGCCGCCAACTTTGGCGAGCCCATCTCCGCCCGCCAATGGGCGAGGACACGGGGTGTGAATTTCCGTGATCTGCCACGCCGGAAAAGGATCGATATCACCCGTGAATTCGCCGACCATCTGATGTCCGCCATCGCCGACGTCATGCCGGTCACGCCGGTCTCCGCCCTGGCCTGGCTATTGCTCAGCGATTCAAGCAGTGCCTGGACACGGCAACGCCTGGTGGAGGGGTATCGCCAACTGCTCGACAGAATCGCAAGCCGTCATGGCAATACCTGGGTAGTCCGCCGGGATGCCGACTATGCGGTGGATCTGGGTCTGCGGATGCTTACCATCCGCCGACTGCTGGCGAGCGAAGATGACGGCTATAGAATCCGTGAGGGAGAAGCCCCGGTATTGCGCTATTATGCAAACGCCATCCGTCATCTGCTGGAGGAGACTGAGACGGCGATTTTATCCAACACGCAAGCCACCTGATACGGCGAGGGCAGTTCCATGAAAAATGCATCCAAGCAATCGGCCTGGCTGACGATACCGACACTGGTGCTGCTGGCCCACCCCCTGCAGGCCCAGGTCTGGCCACCGCAGCCGGAATGGCATCTTGGAGTCGAGGTCGGCAGCACCCAACTGGATGTCAGCGAAGAGGACTTTCGCATCTATCAGAGCGACACCTCATTCGGGGTCCGCGCCGGTTGGTCAGTCACCAGCAATGTGGATCTGGTTGCCGGTTATCTGGACATGGGGCGCTTCGATACCGTGCTGTTCGAGGATGAAGTGGACGAGGACGGCGACACCCGCCGCGTAGTGGGAGGCTTTCGAACAACCTCGGCCACCGCCTGGACGGCCCATGCGGAACTGAACTACGAATTATTTGGATTCCTCCATCCCAGCGTGGGTCTGGGCGTGGCCCGCTGGCGCCTGGACATCCCGGATGGCCAGCACAGCGATACCCAGGATACCGCTCCCATACTGCGCCTGGCGGTGGGTTTCGAACTTGGCGGCAACACCCGCCTGGACATCAGTGCCCAGCGGATTGGTCGTTTGGACGCCAGAAGCGGCGGCCTGACTCTGCGCTTTGATTTCTGAGGAAGCCTATCGAATATGTGCCTGCTTGTTGTCGCCTGGCGTCGCCATCCCCGTATCCAGCTCCTGGCTGCCGGCAATCGAGACGAGTTCCATCAACGACCCACTCTGCCTGCCGCGTTCTGGCCCGACCGGCCGGAAGTGCTCGCGGGCCGGGATCTGACCGCCGGCGGTACCTGGATGGGTGTCAGCCGAGGGGGACGTTTCGCCGCCATAACCAATGTGCGGGAACCCGGCGCCGAACCGGGCCAGGCTTCCCGCGGTGACCTGACCGCAGACTTTCTGGCCGGCCATCAGCCCGTGGAGGAATACCTGGAAGGGGTCGCTTCCCGGGCGGAACGCTATGCCGGCTTCAATCTGCTGGTGGCCGACGGTGAACAGCTGGGCTATTTCAGCAACCGGGATCCCGGCGGCATCCGTCTGCTGCCACCCGGTGTGCATGCGGTCAGCAACCACCTGCTGGATACCCCCTGGCCGAAACTGAAGCGGCTCAAGGATGGTTTCCAGCGCTGCCTGTCCGCTGATCGATTGGATCGCGCCTCCCTGTTCTCGATTCTCAATGATCGTGAACCCGCACCAGACGAAGAGCTGCCCAGGACCGGGCTCAGTCCCGCCCTGGAGCGCCAGCTCTCTGCCCCCTTTGTTCTCGGCGAGCAGTACGGCACCCGCTGTGCCACTCTCTGCTGGATGGAGTCGAATCGAGGTCATGTCAGGGAACGGCGATTCAACCCCAAGGGACAAACAGAGGGTGAGTCGGGCTTTGATTTCACCATAGAAAGGGTTTCGGAAAGACATGGCAAGGAATGAATCAGCCGTCGCACCCTATGGAAGCTGGATCTCCCCCTGGACGGCGGAGGCCATCGCCCGGGGTGGTGCCAAGCTGGCCCAGCCCCAATGCCATCAGGGCCGGATCTACTGGCTGGAGAGTCTGCCGGACCAAGGCGGGCGCACGGTGCTCCAATGCTGGCACGATGGCAACAAATCCTGCCTGACCGCCGATGGCTACAGTATCCGCTCCCGGGCACGGGAGTATGGTGGCGGAGCCTGGTGCCCGGACCACCATGACGGTCATTTCTTCATCAACGACAGTGATCAGGGTCTCTATCATTGCCGCGATGGCCGGGTCCGCCTGGTGACAGGGATCGATGGCCTGCGCCTTGCCGATCTGCAATGGGATCCGGTCCGATCCCGCCTGATTGCGGTCTGCGAGGACCATCGGGAACCCGGCACCGAGCCTTCCAGCAGCCTGGTGGCAGTGGATGCAGAAACGGGCCGGCTGCAGACCCTGCTGGGGGGCGCTGATTTTCATGCCGGGCCGCGGCTGTCGCGGGCCGGCGATCAACTGGCCTGGGTGGAATGGGACCATCCCCACATGCCCTGGGACCGGACCCGGCTGCGAGTGGCCCGCCTGGATTCCCCGGGCCTGCCGGAAGCGGTCGTAACCATCGCCGGAGAACAGGCGGAAGCGATCTTTCAACCGGAATGGGGGCCTGACAATGGCCTCTATTTCGTCAGTGACCGCGAGAGCGGCTGGTGGAACCTCTATCGCTGGGATGGCGGGGGTATTGAGGCGGTCACCGACGACATGGCCGAGTTCGGCATGCCCTGGTGGCAGTTCAACATGCGAAGCTGGAGCTTCTCCCGAGACCGAAACATTCTTGCTGCGCGCACGGCGGACGGTCTCTGGTCCCTGGTCGGCATCGGTGATGAGGGCATGACCGAACTCGATCGGGAGTGGAGCACCATCCGTCATGTCCACGCCGAGGGTGATCTGGCGGTGATGCTGGCCGGCCGGCCCGACCATCCCCTGGCGGTGGTGCGGATTGACCCCGAGCGAGGCCCGGTGGAGGTATTGGCCAGCGCGGCAGCCCCACCGGGCCCTTCGCTGCCGGTCAGCAGGCCCGAGTCGATCAGCTTTCCCACCGGCGACGAGGAGCTGGCCCACGCCCTCTACTATCCGCCGGTGGGGAATGGCCACCAGGGGCCGGCGGATGAGCGTCCACCGCTGCTGGTGAAATGCCATGGCGGGCCCACCGGGGCCACCGAATCGGCGCTCGACCCCAAGATTCAGTTCTGGACCAGTCGCGGCTTTGCCGTGGTGGACGTCAACTACCGTGGCAGCACCGGCTATGGCCGCGCCTTCCGTCGCCGCCTTTACGGGGGCTGGGGGGAACTGGATGTGGCCGATTGTGTGGCCGCGGTGGATTATCTGGCCGACCGGGGGCAGGTGGATCCGGCGCGCTGTCTGATTTCGGGCAGCAGTGCCGGGGGCTACACGGTACTGGCGGCGCTGACATTCACAGATCATTTTGCCGCCGGTGCCAGCCATTACGGCATCGGCGATCTGTTCGCACTGGATGCCACGACCCATAAATTCGAAGCCCGCTACACCCAGCAACTGGTGGGGCCACTGCCCCAGCGCCGCGACCTCTGGGATGCGCGCTCACCCATTCGCCATGTGGAACAATTGCGGGCCCCGGTCATTTTCTTTCAGGGCGACCAGGATAAGGTGGTTCCCCCGGATCAGGCGCAGGCAATGGCGGATGCCCTGCGGGACAAAGGCATCCCGGTGGCTCATGTACTGTTTGCCGGGGAAGGACACGGTTTTCGACAGGCCGAGAACGTGGAAGCCGCCCTGGCCATGGAGCTCCACTTCTATGGGCGGGTTCTTGGCATTGCCATTGCAGACCCACCCCCCGAACTGAGGATTGAAGGCCTGTGAGTGGCCAGCTCGCCAGGAGTGCCTCCCTGTGCCTGCTGCTGACGCTGCTGCTAGCGCTTGCCGCGGCACCAGCCCAGGCCCAGTCCGTGCGCATTGAAATCGAAGGCCTGGAGGGCCAGCCAGAACTCCGGGAGAACGTACTTGCCAACCTCTCCCTGCAGCGTTACCGGGACGACGCCATGGGCGAGCCCCGTCTGCGTCGTCTTCACGGCCGGGCCACAGGCGAGGTTCGGCGCGCCCTTCGTCCCTTCGGCCACTATCAGGCCGAGGTGGAATCAGAGTTGCGCCAGGAGAATGACCGCTGGATTGCCGTCTATCGCATCGAGCCGGGGCCCCGGGTCCAGGTGGAATCGGTGGAGGCACGGGTGGAAGGCGATGGCGAGGATGACCGGGCATTCCAACGCGTCCTGGAGACCTTGCCGATCCGGGCCGGTCAGCCCCTCAATCATCAACACTATGATCAGGCACGGAACCGTCTGCTGGAAGTCGCCAGCCGTCACGGCTATCTGGAAGCACGCTGGCTCGAGCGGTCCCTGATGGTGGATCCGGTGGGGGGCACGGCGAGGGTCCGTCTGATCATGGAAACCGGGCCCCGTTTTCGTTTCGGCGAGACTCGCATTGAGCAGGATATTCTCGACGACGCCTTTGTCCAGCGCTATGTGCCCTTCAGTCCCGGTGACCACTACGATGAACAGAAACTGGTGCAGCTCCAGTACGGCCTGTCCGACAGCGAGTATTTCAGTTTCGTACAGATCCAGCGCGACATGGACAACATCGATGAAGAGGGTCGCGTGCCGATTATCGTGGAGACCACCCAGCGGCCCAAGCATCGCTATCAGGCCAGTCTGGGTTACGGCACCGATACCGGCCCACGCTTTGGGGTTCGCTGGGATTACCGGCGGATCAACCGCCGCGGTCATCATGGCGCCCTGGGCTATAACATTTCCCAGGTCCGTCGGGCCGTCGAGCTTCGCTATGTCGTGCCGCTCGCCAAGCCCACCCGGGAACGTCTGACCTGGGATGCGAACGCCATCCGCGAAGACCGGGGCGACGACCTGGAAAGTCGCCGGCTGGAGCTTGGCGTGGGGCGCACCACCCAGTGGGGCAGTTGGCAACGCACCCATTTCCTGCGTTATGAACAGGAACGGTCGATCTTTGGCCCCGATGAGGAGTCCCGCTCGGAAATCGTGGTGCCGGGGATTCGCATCACCCGCACCCGCGCAGATGACCCCACCCTGGCCCGCCGGGGCCTTTATCTGATGGGCGAAGTGCGTGGCGCCCGCGAAGAGGCCTTGTCGGATCTCAATTTCTTTCAGGCCCGCATTCGCGCCAAACGGGTGCAACCGCTGGGCGAAGACTACCGCCTGCTCGCCCGCCTTGAGCTGGGTGGCACCGGCACCGAAAACTTCGACCAACTACCGCTCTCGCAGCGCTTTTTCACCGGCGGCGATCAGACCATCCGGGGCTACAGCTTTGAGGAATTGAGCCCGGAAGGCGAGGATGGCCGGAAATTGGGTGGCCGCTACCTGGCGGTTGCCAGCCTGGAGCTGGATCGCCGGATCCGCGGGCCCTGGCATGCAGCTGCCTTTGTGGACCACGGTAATGCCATGATGTCCTTCTCCGAGCGCCTCGAAACCTCGGCCGGAATGGGTATACGCTGGGCTTCTCCAGTGGGCATGGTTCGGCTGGATGTGGCCCAGTCAATCAGCGACACGGATCGCAGTCCCCGATTGCATTTGAGCGTGGGTCCGGACCTGTGACAAGGATACGACAGAAGAAGATTGGCTTTCGTGGCTGGCTGGTGATCAGCACATCGCTGCTGTTCACCCTGCTGGTGATGCTGGTCTTTTGGCTGTTTTATACCGAGCCCGGGCTGCGCTGGACCCTGGAGCAGGTCCGTGCCCACGCGCCCGGTGAGCTCCAGTATCAGCGGGTGGAAGGCCAGCTTGCGGGACCCTTGAAGGTTGAAGACCTGACCTGGCGGGATGACTACCTTGAGGTCCATGCCGAGCGGGTGGCGCTTGACTGGCGGCTTGGCCTATTGCTGGCCCGCACCCTTCGCGCTGACGAGCTCTCCATCCACGGCCTCTCTGTCTCTGTCCTGGAACGGGATACCGAGGCGGCCCCCTCGGATGACTTTGAATTGCCGGAGATTTCCCTCCCGCTGCGACTCAGCCTTGGGCAACTCGAGCTTGAGCGGGGGCGGCTTCGCTTGCCGGGAAGGGACGAAGCCCTCGAACTGGATCGATTGAGGGTTTCCGGCCGTTATGGGGGCAGTCAGCTCGAGCTTTCCGAGCTGTTGCTTGCCAGCCCCTGGCTGGATGCCGAGGGGGCACTGTCGGTGCAAACCGCTGGAGACTGGCCACTGGACCTGGATCTCAAATGGCAGCTTCGCTGGCCGGAATTACCCGAAGCCAGGGGACATACGGTGCTGGAAGGCGATCGCCACCGTCTCAGTATCAAGCAATCATTGGAACGTCCCTTTGTCCTGTCGCTCGAGGGGCAGGTAATTGAGCCGCTGGACAGGCTGGGCGTTCAGCTTTCATTCCAGTTTCGAGAGCTGATCCCGGATCAGCTCCACGCCGAGGCGCCACCCGGCCAGCTCAGTGGTCAGTTCCGACTGAGTGGGCACCGGGAGCGACTCCGCCTGGAAGGTCGTCTGGATGCGGTGGACACGGACTGGGGTGATGTCGGTTTTGAGGCGAGTCTTGCCTCCAATCTGGATCTCGATTGGCTGGATCTGAACCGGCTTGAGCTGGACCACCAGCGCCACCCGCTGCGCCTCCGTCTGCAAGGCCGGGTAGATGAACCGCTTGCCGAGGCCCGGCGCGTCGACCTGGAACTGAACTGGTATGAACTGCAATGGCCGCTGGACGATGAGCCGGACTATCAATCCGCTCAAGGTGAACTGGCCTTGCAGGGTGGCATTGACGATTACCGCGGCCATATGAACAGCCGCTTTCACTGGGCCGGACTGGACGACATCGGTCCACTGGGCGGCAAACTGTCTGGGGGATTCGAGGGTGACCTGAGCTCAGTGTCACTACAGGCGCTATCGCTGCGCCTGGACCAGGGGAGCGCGCTGGATTTTGACGGCGATGTCAGTTGGGCCGAGGACGATCCATTCCTGCGCGGGCAATTTGATCTGCGGCGTTTTGACCCGGCCTTGGTGTCGCCGGACTGGCCGGGGCAGCTGGATGGCCGGGGACAAATCGATGTGGTCTGGCTGGCTGAGGCGGAAAGCCTGTTCCTGAGCCTGGATGAACTCAGCGGCGAGCTGGCCGACCGCCCCCTTCGGGCCAGTGGTGTGCTGGATTACCGCGATGAACGCCTGCAGCTTGAGAACTGGGAGATGGAATCCGGAGACAGTTTCCTCCGCGCCCACGGCAGCCTCGCCCGCACCCCGGATGTGGATGCCAGTGATATCGAGCTGTCGTTGTTTGTCGATGAATTGGCGGACTGGCCGCTGCAGGAAGCCAGTGGCCAACTTCAAGCCGATGGGCGACTGAGTGGACGCCTGGATGAGTTGAACGTCGCACTGACCCTGCAAGGACGGGCGCTGAGTTACCAGCACTACCAGCTGGAGCAACTGGATCTGGGACTGCAGCTCGCCAACGGCGGGGAAGACGACGGTGACCTTGAGCTTCGGGTCCAGAATCTGATGGTTGACGAGGACTTGATTCCCGATCTGCGGGTAGAGGCCGATGGTCGGCGCAGTGATCATCGCCTCAGTCTGCAGCTGGAACATGAGCTCGGCGGGCTTGGGCTTAGCCTTGCCGGTGGCCTGGACCGTGAGTGGCAATGGGATGGGGAGTTGGTGGATCTGCGAATCCATCAACCGGCCACCGGTAACTGGGGCTTGCGAGAGTCGGTGGCGCTCTCTGCCGGCCCGGACGGTGGCCGGCTGGAACGCCTTTGCCTGCGTCGGGAGGAACAATCGGGCCGCATTTGTGCACTGGCCGAGGCCGATGCCAATTGGCACTGGGGGGCGGAAGTGGACGGTGAAGACTTCCCGCTGGCCATGTTCATCGACCCCCAGGAAACCGGCCTGGATGTAGACGGCGAGATGGGCCTGCGCAGTTCGGTGGAAGATCGGGGCGAAGGCCTGCGTGCGGAAGGCCGGCTCGAATTCAGTCCCGGCAGGATCAGTCAGACGGTGGATGGCCAGGCGATGGATCTGCTGGCCATTGAGAGCGGCACGGCGGACTTTGACTGGACCCCAACTGCGGCCAGTGCTCGACTGGCACTGTCGCTCAGTGACGAGGGCTTCGTCACCGCCGATCTGGCATTGCCGGAAGGGCTGGAGGGCCCCCTGGAAGGGCGGCTGGACGCCCGGATCCTGGAACTGGGCCTGTTGCCGGTACTGGTTGCGGAAGTCGGCCGCGCCGAAGGGCAACTGCGTCTGGGCATCAACCTTGCCGGGACGCTGGCGGATCCGCTGCTTAATGGTGAGGTGGCGGTGGAAGACGCCTCGGTGGCCCTGCCGGACCTGGGTATCACCGCCGAGGCGGTACAGATTGGCTTGACAGGTGACATGAACCGTCTCAACCTTGACGCCCGCGCCGAGTCGGGTGGCGGCGAGATTCGATTGCGGGCCGACCTGAGCCGGCCCAATGGCGACTGGGTAGGCGAGGCCAGCCTGAGGGGGGACCGTTTCCTGGCCGTCTCCGTGCCGGATGCCCGGCTGCGAATCAGCCCGGATCTGGATCTGCAGGTGTCGGAACAGCAGAGGGTGGATGTGGGCGGTTCCCTGCATGTGCCCTGGGCCCGAATCACGCCCGGTGACATCCGCATGCCGGTGGCGGTCAGCGAAGACGAAGTGGTCATGGGTGAACTGGGTCAGCGGAATCGTGACGACAACGAGACGAACGGCTGGCGCATTTTCACTCGGGTTCGGACCACCCTGGGCGATGACGTGGAGTTTGACGGCTACGGCCTCAGCGGGCGCCTGAGCGGCAGCGTGACCGTGCGGGACGAGCCGGGCGCCATCACGCGAGGCACCGGCGAGCTTAGCGTCGAGGAGGGGCAGTACATGGCCTGGCGGCAGCGGCTGGGGATTGAACGGGGGCGCCTGTTTTTCAGCGATACCCCCAT
>NZ_SLKM01000173.1:0-7744 GCF_007134575.1 Natronospira sp. | reverse complement strand
TATCGCCGGCATGGGTGAACAGCTGATTGACCGATTCCACCATGGCCTGGCTGGAGCGAAAGTTCCGGCCCAGGGTATGGATGGCATCCACCGATTCCTCGCGCGCTTTCAGGTAGGTCTCCAGATCCGCCCCGCGGAAGGAGTAGATGGCCTGCTTGGGATCACCGATCAGAAACCAGCTGCCATCATCGGTACCGCTTTCCTTTCCATACACCGCCTTGAAGATCTCGTACTGGACCGGGTCGGTGTCCTGAAACTCGTCGATCAGGGCTACCGGGAACTGCTGGCGAATGGTGTGGGCGAGCTGGCTGCCATTCTCTGCATTCAGGGCCGTGTGCAGATCCTCCAGCATGTCATCAAAGCCGATGACCGATTGCTGCTGCTTGAAATGCTTCAGCCGTGTCTCGATCCAGGCACAGGCATGGGCCAGCAGGGGATTACGAGCCGCCTGCAACTGCCCTGTGCATTCCACCAGCCGCTCGGCCGCCGCGACGATGGGGCTGTCCAGAATCTCGGCCGGGGTCTCGGCCCCTTTTCGAGTGGCCTTTTCCAGGGTTTCCCGGGTCAGCTCGTTCCAGGGGCTTCGGTCACAGGGAGGGGAGGCCAGCGCCGGCTGCGCAACCCATTCTTTCAATGCCGGCAACACCTTTCCACGCCAGGTGCCCGCCGTGGGGCGAGAACCCGTCTTGAGAGATTTTTGCTTCCAGGCCGCTTCCAGCGCCTCATTGAATGCTCCCAAGTGATTCTCAACCGCCGAACGGAAGCCGGCCATGGCGTCTTGCCAGGCGGTGCTGTCGCGTTTGATCTGCTCGAAAAGATCCGCGGGTACGCTGTGATCCAGTTTCGAGGAATGACCGATGGCCTTGCTCAGGGTGTCGGCGAAAGACGTCACATCGGCGGCTTTCACGGCCTGGCCCTCGACCGGTTCGCCATGCAGCACCACGCTGAGGCCTTCCAGCTCGGCCCGGTTCATGCCATAGAAATGCTGGCGCCAGTAGTCTTCAATCGCCAGGCGGGTGAGGCGGTCCTGTTCCTGGGTCAGTTCCAGGTCAAAGGGGCTGCCCGAGTCAAAGGCATGCTGGCGCAGCATGCGATTGCAGAAACCATGAATGGTGTAGATGGCCGCCTCATCCATCCATTCGGCGGCGGCCTGCAGATGTTCGCCGTTTTCCTGGCGCTGTTTCTTATCTGAATAGGCATCCAGGAGTCCGTTCAGAAACTGATCCTTGGCATCCGGCTCGGCACGGCCAAGAAAACAATCGGCCGCTTCAGACAGGCGAGAGCGGATCCGGTCACGCAGCTCCTTGGTCGCCGCTTCGGTGAAGGTCACCACCAGGATCTCCGGCGGCAGCAGGGGGGTGCGCTCGGCTTCATTCGGGCCAGCGTGGCCCAGAATCAGACGCACATACAGGGCCGTCAGGGTATAGGTCTTGCCCGTGCCGGCGCTGGCCTCAATCAGGTGACGGCCCGTGAGCGTGATCGTCAATGGATCCAGCGTGTTCTTGCTCATGCCTTGTCCCCTTCCTTGGTCTGATCCACTTGCAGGGCTTCAATCAGTGGCTGATAAAGTGCCTGCGACCACCAGGCAAAGGCCGTTTGTTCGTCCTTCATGGGCAGCAGCAATGAAGCCGCATCCGGGAAGGCTCGTTTGAGTGCGGCATTGCCGCCGTAATCCACCTCGCCCGTGTTGAAGTCACTTTCATACTGGCTGGCCAGTTTCTCGGCGCTCGGTTCATCGTCCGGGTGATTGTCCAGCCAGTGGAAGGTCGTGCGGACCGGCAAGGGCAGCGGCTGGCACAGCCCTTCCAGCCAGCCGGCCATCATGGTCTCAAGCCAGGCGCTGGCCTGTTCTGCCGATACGGGTTTGAATTGGTATTCGGTGTCCGAGGCTATGGCCCAGGTTTCAAGGGCCTGCCCCTGGGCGGAGACCGCCAGATGGATTACCCAGTCTTCCAACAGACGGTTGTAGCGGGGCGTGCCGTCCTTGCTGATGGGCCCACCCTTGAGGGTCAGGCGAGCCAGGTGGCTTGTCTTGTCAGCGCAGCGCAGATCACTGATCCAGTCTTCCAGGCGCAGGGACTGGTCGCCAATCTTGAACTCAAGCTGGATTTCCAACGCCGAGGCAGCCTGCGGCCATCGGGTGGTATGGTCTTGCCAGCGTTCGGCGGCGGCCATGGCCTGGCGGCTCTGTTGTTCCAGATTCAGTTCACCGAAACTGCCCACAGGCAACTGGCCGCTGCGTAACAGGCGATGCCCAGTGGCCTCGATCAAGGCACCTGTGTCCCCGCCCGCTGTTTGGCGCACCGGTTCGAGCAACTGGTTGGCCAGGGTGTATTGATCCAGCCCGGCCACCGTGAACGGTTCATGCTCATCCCGGGTTTCGGATTCATCATCAAAGCGCAGCTTCAGCCGTTCCCGGAAGAAATGCGCCGGGGCATCCTTGAGAAAGCGCATCAGATCGGAGACGCGCAGCACCACCGGCTGTTCCAGATCGGGCAGGGACAGAGGCTGGTCATCGGCTTCTGCCGGCAGCGATTCTGAATATGCCCATTCCCGGCTGTAAGTGAACAGCGCCTCGTCATCACCGTAGCGGGGGCTGAAGCCCTGCAGTGGATGATCCACGGTCAGCGACTCCACCACCGTCTTTGGCTTTTCTTCGTTCTTAAGGGCCTCATCCAGTGTCCAGCCATGATGGATGTGATCACGCAGTTGGCTCACCAGCACCGAGGGCGGGCGGGGTTCATTGTCGCGAATGCTGCGGCCCACCCAGCTGATATGCAGCTGTTCGCGGGCCGAGAGCAGGGCTTCGAGAAAAAGATAACGATCATCTTCCCGACGCGAGCGGTCCCCCGGTCGGTACTCGCCGCGCTGGTTCATGAGATCGAAATCCAGTGGCGGGCGGCTACGGGGATAGTCACCATCATTCATGCCCAACAGACACACCACCCGGAAGGGAATGGAGCGCATGGGCATCAGGGTGCAGATATTCACCCGCCCGGCCAGGAAGCGCTGCGCGGGGCCCTCATCCTCCAGCGGCGCCAGCCAGGCTTCGCGGGCAATGCCCAGGGGAATGGCGTCATCGAAACCGGCATCCTCGCATGCGGCCCGCCACTCGCTCATGGCCTCCAGCAGGCGGGCCTCGAGTTGCAGTTCCTCGGCATCACGCAAATCAAACAGGTCTTGCAGCAGACCGGCCAGGCGATCGGCCCACTCGGCAGGCGTGCCGTCCTGGCTCAGGGTCTGCCACTGGGCTTCCAGGGGATCCAGCAGGGCCCGCAACCGCCCCAGGCGTTCGGCGTCCAGGCCGCCGATCTCCGGGTAGGGCTCGATGTCCTGCCAGGCCTCGCCCCGGCCAACGGCATAGCCCAGTAGCATGCGCCGTAGCCCGAAGCGCCAGCTGTTGGCCTCGAAATCCACTTCCAGGTCCAGGCTTTGGCGCTGCTCGGCATCCATGCCCCAGCGGATCCCGGCATCACGAATCCACTGGCGCAGGGGCGGCAGGTCTTCATCACGCAGACCAAAACGCCGTTGAATGGCCGGCACATCCAAAAGATCCAGCACATCGCCTAGGGTAAAGCGCCAGTTGGGCAGGTCCATTAAATGTTCCAGGGCCACCGCTAGGGGTGTGCCATGGCGCTGGCGGCGGTCACCGATGGTGTAGGGGATGTAGCGCGGGTCATTCTCATCCAGGCTGCCGAACACCGCCTCGATGTAAGGCGCGTAGCTTTCAATGTCCGGGACCATCACGATCACATCCCTGGGTCGCAAGGGTTTGCCGGCCTTGTCTGCCTGCTGAAAGGCATGCAGCAAGCGGTCATGCAGAATCTCCACTTCCCGCTGCGGGCTGTGGGCCCGGTGGAAACGGATGGAGTTATCCTCGCCCAGTGTGCGCTTCTCGGTAGGCAGCGGATTGAGATCGAAGATATCCTGCTGGATCTGCTGGAGAAGGGAATCGGAGGCATCTTTCTCGACCACCGGCACGAAGAGGTCGATGCTGTTGAACCACTCCCGGTACTTTTCCGGCAGGTCATAGTCGTAGAGCAGGCCGATGTAATCACGGCCCTGCTTGCCCCAGGCCGCCAGCAGGGGATGGCCGGGGCTGCCGGCCTTCTTGCGGTGGCGGCTTTGTTTCAGCGTCAGAAGCTCCCGGTCCTCGACGATATCCGCCCAGAAATGCTGACAGGGGTTTTGCACCAGCATCAGGATCTGGCAATGGCGGGAGAGGGCATGCAGCGCTTCCAGCACCTGCTGGGGCAGGGAGGTAATCCCGAACACCACGATGCGCCGGGGCAGGCCGTGGGCCTCACCCTTGTCCAGGGCCGCGACGAAATCCCGGTGGATACCGGCGCGCGACGCCTGGTTAAAGGGCGCACCAATATCTTCATGCAGGGCCCGCCAGAGCGCGGGCTGCCAGCTCTGGCCCTCGGGGAGGGGTGACGGTTCGCCATTGGCGCGGCGCAGTTGATCCTCGCCTGCCAGCCAGTCACTCAACCAGTCGGCCCGATAGACCTGGTATTGGTCATAGATATCCGCCAGGTGCCGGGCCAGTTGGTAGCGCTTGCGCAGCGAATCCCCCTTGGCGAGGAAATTCGCCAGCGGTCGATAAACCTCGGGCTCTGCCTCCAGCAGCGAGGGCAGTAGCCGAAACAGCCGCCATTGCAGGCGGGTCTTCTCAAAGGGCGAGGCCTCCGGCACTCGCTCATCGCCCAACACCGCCCGGTAGGCCCGCCACAGAAAGGACTGGGGCAATTCAAAGCGATGGGCCGCGGAAATACCCAGCCCCGGCGCCTCCCCGGCCGCCTCCGACGCCAGGGCCAGCTTCAGCCACTGGGCCATGCCATTGGACTGGACCAGAAAGACCTCATTCTCCAGCGGCGCCAATGGGGTCTGGCGCAGCCAATCGACCGTGGCTTCGGTCAGGTCTTCCAGGCGATTGCCATGTAGGACGGCAAAACCCGGCTGAATGGACTGTTCGGATTGCTCGGAGAGCGGCTGGCTCACGGAAAACTCCAGTTCACTGTATCCTTACGGCAGGGCCAGACCAAGGCTAGCCCTGCAGCTGGAATGGCCCATTAAACCTTGGGCCTCCAATGGAGAGCAATTCTACGCATCAATGCGACAGATTGTGTCGCTTACCCAAGCCTCTTGCCCAAGGAGCAAGATCAACGGTCCGCCGAGCAAAGAGCAGGCCCAGTCGTAACACCCCGGCTCCTTAAGACTAGAGAGAGCAAGGAACATCGCCCGGAGGCAAAAACATGGCAAAGGACTTCGCCACTCTCAAGCAACGCCAGCGCGCCGAACGCGAAAACTACCCCGAGCACCTCAGCCTGCGCGTCCACCGCGCCCTCAGCTGGCTCAACCGCGCCGAGCAGTGTGAAGATGACCCGGACGGGCGCTTCATCTTTCTCTGGATCGCCTTCAACGCCGCCTACGCCAATGAGACCGGCGACCAGCACATCGGCGAGGCCCGCCAGTTCAACGACTTCCTCGCCCGCATGGACAAGCTCGACGGGGCAGGGCGCCTATCCGGCATTGTCTGGCAGCAATACCCCCAGGCCATCCGCGTCCTTCTGGACAACCAGTTCGTCTTCCAGCCCTACTGGGACCACCTCAATGGCCTGGAAAGTGGTGCCGACTGGGAAGACCAGTTCCAGCGAGCCCGCACCGCCGCCCAGAAATCCCTGGCCAGCCAGAACACCGCCAAGGTCCTCGGCATCGTCTTCAGCCGGCTTTATACATTGAGAAACCAGCTCATCCACGGCGGCGCCACCTGGAACAGCCAGGTCAACCGCCAGCAACTCAGCGACGCCAACCGCATCCTCGGCGACCTGGTCCCCGCCATCATCGAAATCATGATGGACAACGCCGACAAACACTGGGGCGAAGCCTGCTACCCCGTCCGCCAGTCCTGACCGATCCACAAGCACTGGTGTGGGAGGGGCATTCCTGCCCCGACTTCGTTGCGACACCGCTTGTCGCTACCTGCCTCCAAACTGGATTCTGAGATGCACTCCACCCGGTTGGGCCTTTGGCACTGACAGGGAAGCGGTGGGGTGCATCCCCCTTTTCTGCATGGCAATCCAGTCGAACGCAGGGAGCACCCCATGAACAAGCACAGCGAATTCGAAATCGGCACCCAGGCCACCCTGGCCAGCACTGGCGAAAAGGTCCACATTCTCTACCGCGTCCACGACGGCCGGACCGGCGCTACCCGCTACCGCTGCGTCCTCCCGCCCCAGGCACCGGGGCATCGCCCCAGAGTCCAGACCATCCGTGCAAGCAAGCTAAAATAGTTTCCGCGACATTTGATGTCGCATGCGTGGTCGATAATGGACGCTCACCCCCAAAAGGAGCCTCCATGACCTATAGAACGAGTCTCACCCATCCACTCCGCATCGACAGCATCGAATACCCCAGCAGCACTGGCAGGATCGGGCTCACGCTTTGCCCCGGCAAGTACCAGCCAGACGGCAAGTCCGGCGCCTGGTGCCGCAACCTCAGCCTCGACCTGGACCGTGTCCGTGGCTGGGGCGCCAGCCACGTCCTGACCCTGATTGAAGATCACGAATTCGAGCGCCTGCGCGTCGAGCGACTGCCCGAGGAAGTACGTGCTCGTGGGATGCAATGGCACCACCTGCCCATCGTCGACCGCCATCCGCCGGATCATCGTTTCGAGCAGCAATGGCCCGAGATAGGGCCAGAATTGCACGATATTCTCATCAATGACGGACGGATTCTCGTCCACTGCATGGGCGGCCTGGGTCGCGCCGGCACCATCGCCACCACGCTGTTGATCGAAGCCGGCCTCAACCCCAAGGAAGCCGTCAGCCAGGTCCGTGAAGCCCGCCGCGGCGCCATCGAAACCCAGATCCAGCTCGACTGGCTCAAACGTCACGCCCGCCGTATCCGCCAGGTCTGCTAGGCCCGGTCGCGAAAGGCCAGCCCGAAGCCCATCGGGGCAGGAATGCCCCGCATACAGTCAGTTCGGCCAAATTTCGTTTGGTTACTGTTCAAAACCATCAAAATCTGAGAAGTTAATCTGGAATCTGCTCAAAAAACCGGTATTTTGAGCAGTTCTGAGATCGAAAATATCATCACCACCCAGGATGCGCTCTATCGCTACCAACTTCAGCCTTCGTCCGTAGATCCGTCCAGCAAGGAAGTGGCCCGATATGCCGATGGCCTAGACATCGGTTTCCGGGCAGTGCGCGATACCGGGCTGCTCACACTGAATACGATTCTTGAGGTCCAGGCCGTTCTGGAGGGTAACGATGCCGGCTTTCGCAGAACACCCGGTACCGTCCTAAAGCATGAGCAGACTGGCGAAGTGGTTTACCAACCACCCAGTCCGGACCGGGTTCCCGATCTGATGGCTGATCTGGAGCGATATCTGCATGCGGATGGCCCGGAAGATCCGTTGGTGCGCATGGCGGTGGCGCACCACCAGTTTGAGACCATTCACCCCTTTTATGACGGTAACGGCCGCACTGGACGGATTATCAACATCCTGTTCCTCGTCCGTGAGGGGTTGTTGGATACACCCATTCTTTACCTCAGCCGTTACATCAACCAAACCAAGCCAGACTATTACGCTGAGTTGCAAAAGGTGCGGGAAACCGGCGAGTGGGACAGCTGGTTGCTCTACCTCTTGCGGGGTATCGATGTGACCGCCCGGCACACCACTGGGTTGGTGGAAGCCATTGGCCAGCTTCTGCAGCAGCACAAGCACTTTATCCGGGATCAC
>NZ_SLKM01000125.1:0-7811 GCF_007134575.1 Natronospira sp. | reverse complement strand
GACGAAGATGCCTTCGGTGCGCCGGATGACGAGTCCCTCGACTACGCGCTGGGATGGCCCAGTGATCCGGGGATCCAGTCCGACAGCCGCAGCATCGATGATTTTGCCGGTCTGGAAGGTGGTGGCACCTGGGTTGTCCGCCTGTGGGGTACCTGGGACGGTCAGGATCCGGCCGGGAGCCTCCAAAGTGGCAGCCTGATTGAGATCGAAGGCTCGGCCATGAATCTGGCGTTCAGCCCGGACGGTGGCAGCTTCATTGCCGGCGAGCCGGTGGACGTGGCCATCAGCAGCGCCGACTCGGATGCCACCATTTACTACACCCTCGACGGCAGCGACCCGGACAGCGGCTCCGATTCCATTGACAGTGGCGAAACCGTCACCGTCAGTGGTGGTGTCGATGATGTCGTCGTCCTGCAGGCCTTCGCCGAGACCAATGAGGGCGATACCCCGATTCAGGGCCGTGAGTACGCCTTCTTCAGCGAAGTCGGCATCGTCGACGGAGATGGCCAGGCCATTACCGATCAGCGAGTGGATGCAGGCCAGGGCGTGGCCTTCAGCCCGGATGGTGGCTCCGGCGACTACGCGGTCAGCGCCGCCGCCAACAGCTTCCCCGACTCCGACGTTGAAGGGGAGCTCAGTGAGGAAAACGGTGAATGGACCTTCACGGTGACACCGGAAGGGGCCTTTGCGGGCAGTTATGAGGTCACCGTCACCGACGCTGAAACCGGTAGCAGCAGCAGTTTCCTGGTGAATGTGGACTTGCTGGTGGAGGCCGACTTCGACCTCCTGCTGGAAGCGGACGAGCCCCGTGAGCTGCGGGTGCTGGGCGCCGTGCCGGATTATGCTCTCAGCCTCTCCGTGCAGGACACTGACGGCAATGACAGCACGGTGGCCGAGCTTGATCCCGCCGATGTCACCAGCGTGGACGACGCCGAGGCCGGCAACCCGGCCACCACACTGGCCAGTTCCACGGTGAGCAGCAGCGAGGACTTCCAGGTTGAAGTCCACGACAGTGGCGGCAGCTACGAAACCGTCACCGCCGATGGCTTCAGCACCGCCCCGAGCCGGCATTACGCGGGCTGGGTGTCTTCCGAGTTCGGTGATGACCTGGTCGGTGCCCGCGTGAAGACCGCCGACGAGGTCGGTCCCGAGGGACAGGAGCGGCGTTACCGCACTGAGACCGACGACGACGGTGTCTTCCACCTCATCACGCCGGTGCCGGACGACGGTGAGCATGACCTGGCCGTGGTGACCGATGGCTTTGCCATGGCCAATGTGGCCGGTGCCGATTGCGTGGGGAGTGAGCCTCAGTGTGATGTGGTGCTTTCCGCCGCCGGCGAGATTCGCGGCGAGATCAGCGGTCTGCTGGAAGACGAGACCGTTGCGCTCTACCTCGAGGACAGCGCCAGTGGGGACCAGTTTGGACCCATGGAAGTCACCGCCGATGGCAGCGGCAGCGATGCCTTCGCCCTGCCGGCCGACACCACCCGGGCCTACACCATTCTGCTCAGCGGAACCGGTTACGAGCCCCTGGAAGTGGATGACGGTGGCAGCGACTTCGTCTTCAGCGGTGACCAGGAGGTCATCGAGGGCGTGACCCTCGAGCCTCAGCCCACTACCCCGGAGGTTCTGTCCGTGAGTGTGGTGGACAGCGAGCGCGAGGTGCTGGTGGTGGCGGTGGAGCTGTCACCCGCCGACCGTGCCGGCTCGGTCAGTCTCGACTGGGGCGAGGAGGACGAGGCCCTGGAAGAAACCACTGACGCGGTCAGCTATGACGCCGGTGCCGAGCCGGTCACGGTGGAAGTGGAAATCAGCGGCCTGGATTGCAACAGCAGCTACGACTTCCGCGCCACCGCCGTCAACGACCAGGGCATGAGCCACGCAGGCGAGCTCGGTCAGGGCGAAACCGCCGGCTGTCCCTCCTCGGGCTCCTCCGGCTGCAGCCTCGCCTCGAGCGATGACGGCAAGCCGGACCCCCTGCTGCCGCTGATCGGTTTGCTGGCCCTGCTGGGGATGGTGGTCGTCCGCCGCCGGGTCTAAGACCCGCTCACCCAAAAAGCCGGCCCCCTTGGGGGCCGGCTTTTTGTTGTCTGCGCGCAACGGGCGGAGGTTTCTCCGGGCAAAAACCGGCCAAAACCGTTTGCAATTGTCTCCGATATAGACTTAAATGCTACGTGCGCAAGAAGTTAGACAGCGGGTCCTTCCAGCCCGCTGTCGCATCGGCGCATCACTCTTGCCGAGTTGGGGGGCCGGTGTATTGCCTGGAACGCAACGACACAGTCAGGGGGCGGTGTCCCTAAGGGGGCCTCTGCCGAGCCTGGCAGTGTTGGTGATTAGGACACTATCTAGGGAGTGTGTTATGAAGTTCAAAACGACTCGGTCGGCAGCCGCCGGCCTCGGGGTGGTTTTGGGCGCGGCAATGGGTGCCACCATTGCTTCTCCGCCCACGACCATCCCGGTTTCCGACTTTGAAATCCAACAACATACCGTTGGGCCTGATGGGCACCTGATGCCTCAGTTTGGCGAGCGGGATACTGCTCCCAAGCTTGAAGAGCTGAAAAAGGAGCGGCCGCACGAGACCATGCGGATCATTGTGGCTCTGAATGAGCTGCCTTCCTCACTTTACACGGGCGGCATCGACGGCTTCGAGCCCACCAGCCCCATGGTGACCGGCCAGGACCGTCTCCAGACCGGTGTGGACGCGGTTCAGGCTTACGAGTCGTTTCTTCGCAGCCAGCAACAAGGTTTCCTGCAGGAAGCTGCCTCGGTTCTGAATCGAAAGCTGGATCCTGTTCACAACTTCGTACGCACAATCAACGGTCTGGTCGTCGAGGCCACTCCCAGTGAAGCGGCCCGGCTGAATAACGTCCCCGGTGTTCGTTATGTCACCCCGGACCGTGAGCTGACCATTGATACTGATACCGGTCCAGGTCGCATTGGCGCCCCGGACGTCTGGGACAATGACGACCCGATGGTCGCCAACCGTGGTGAGGGTGTGGTCGTTGGTGTCGTTGATACCGGCATCATTGCAGATCATGTCGCCTTCGCTTCCGAAGTGGAAGCCAATGAAGACTTCGGCATCGAAGCCTATACCCACACCAATCCGCTGGGTGAGGGCGTCTATCTGGGTGTCTGTGACCAAGAGCATGACGACTATGATCCTGATTTCCCCTGTAACGCCAAGCTGATTGGTGCTTATGATTACAGCGGAACCAGCGCCGACGACGATAACGGTCACGGCTCCCACGTTGCGGGCACAGCCGCGGGTAACCCGGTGGTAATGAATCTGTTCCCCTGGTACGACCCGGAAGAGATGCTGGTGGCCGCCGAAGATGAAGATGCGCCTTTTGAGGCCTTTGTCAGCGGTGTGGCACAGCGTGCCAACGTTATTTCTTATCGTGTCTGTGCACCGGGCTGCCCGGTTTCCGACTCGGTAGCCGCTTTTGAACAGGCCATTGAGGACGGAGTTGATGTGCTCAACTTCTCGGTCAGTGGCGCCAATGATCCTTACGGCAATGATCCGGTCAGTGAAGCCTGGCTGAGTGCCACCCACGCGGGCATGTTCGTTGCTGCCTCCGCTGGCAATGATGGCCCCGGGGCTGGCACGGTCAGCAAGCTTGCGCCCTGGGTCTCCTCTGTTGGCTCCAATACCCACGGCCGGACTATCCGTGGCGTGGCCGATCTCACTGTAGAAGGTGGTGAGATGGAAATTGGACCCTTCCAGGGTGGCGGTCTGACAGGCAGCTACACTGGAGAAGTTGTTCTGGGCGAGGATTTTGGTACCCAGGATCAGGTAGCCCGCCAGTGTGCGGATACCGATGCAGGCTTCTTTGGTCCGGTGCTGGTCAACCCCTTCGGTCCGGGCGAGTTTGACGGCGAGATTGTCGTCTGCGAACTGGCTGTCGATGACATCTTGGGCATCGTTCTGCTGCCCTTCGCCATTCAGAATGTTGCAGCTTCTGGTGGCGGCGGCGTGATCGTTCATAACGCTGAAGATCTGTTCTTTGTTGATGCAGAGGGCAATGAGACATTCTCTGCAGGTTTCCGCGGTGATGCGCCGGCTGTCAGCGTGACTTACGAAACCGGTGCCGCAATTCGTGAGTGGCTGGAGTCCGGCGAGGATCACCTTGCTTCGATTAGTGCTGCTGCGGTGGAGTTCATCCATGACGAAGCTGCCGCTGGTCAGATGTCCAGCTTCAGCTCACGTGGCCCCTCCTCGTTTGCGCCGGAGTACGCCGATCTCCTGAAGCCGGATATTACTGCCCCGGGCCAGAACATCATGGCTCCGTATTGGGCGGATATCGGTGCAGCGAATGCCGAGAACTACCACGCCATCAGCGGTACTTCCATGTCCAGCCCGCATGTGGCTGGTGCGGCCGCCTTGGTGCGCGGTGCCCACTCGAGCTGGACCCCCATGCAGGTCAAGTCGGCGCTGATGCTCACTGCTGAGGCCCTGCCTGGCTTTACCTGGTACGACCAGGGCGCCGGTGAAGCTCGCGTGGCGGCTGCCGTGGAAGCCGGTCTTGTCATGGACGAGTCCATCGGCAACATGATCGGTGCCGATCCCTTCGCCTTCGGCAACCTGCGGACCCTGAACCTGGCCAGCATGGCCAATCGTTCCTGCCTGGCCAGCTGTAGCTGGGAGCGGACGGTGACCGCGACAAGTGGTGGTAGCTTCACCTTTGAAGGGCAGACGATTCAGGGCGACGTGGACGTAAGCGTTTCCCCGTCCAGCGTGACCCTCGAAGCCGGCCAGTCCGCCATCGTCCAAGTGACCATGAGCGGTCCGGGCCTGATACCTGTTGCTGACGGTTCTACTCCCACCGCCTTTGGCCGTGTGTTGATCACCGATGAGAGTGGTGGTCCGGATATGGCCATGCCGATTGCCGCTGAACCGGACGATTCCCTCACTCGTGCGGAAGTCCAGTTTGGCAGCGGTCTGGATGACCTCTACGGTCTGGCTCATACCCTGAGCGAAGGCACAGTCTGGGCTGGTAGCCGTGAACTGGTCGGCGGTGACGACCAACTTCATGAATACACCTTTGCCGGTCAGCCCACGGGCAATGCCCTGAGCACCAAGGACTACGCCGACGCTGACGATGAAGAGTGGGGCGCTGGTGTTGCTTGGAACCGCGACACCGGTACGCTCTGGCAGGTGAACATTGGTGGCGATGGCTGTATCCACGAGGTGGACCCGGAAGAAGGTGCCACCGGTGTGTCCATTTGCCCCGAGGAGATGGCTGCCTCCGGGGACAACGGCGACGATCCTGATCCCGCACCGCGTGCGGTTGCTTACGACGCAGTGAATCAACTGCTGTTCGTCGGCGAGGACCAGGGTAATATCCACGTCGTTGACCTGGATGGCCAAATCCTCCAGACCGTCGCCACCGGCTATGCCATCACCGGTCTTGCCTACAATCCGGCTAACGGCATGCTCTTCGTGGCGGATGTGGCCGATGCTTCGGGAGACATCTTTGTTCACGATGTCAATGCCGGCTTCGCCTTCGTCACCGATTACGCCATCGCTGATGATCAGGGCAACCGGGTATTTGAAGGCGGCTATCTTGCCGATGTGACCTTCGATTGTGACGGTGTCTTCTGGATGGCCCATTCCGGCAACCAGGCCATTTACGGGATCGACTTGCCTGCTGCTGGAAACGCCTGCCCCGGCAGCATGATCGACCTGTCTGGTCAGGAAGCCACTGGCAGTGAAGGTGATACCGCCGATCTGGGCTACTTCATCGTCGATGGTGTCATTGACGGTACGGTGATCGACATTACCTACACCACCACCGGTGCAGACTGGCTGGATGAGTTCGTGATGGATATCACTTCGCCAGCTGGTACCACCGTACGAGTAGCAGGTGGCGACAGTCCATTTGGCGGTCCAGCCGACGACATCGATTATCTCCTGGATTGGCCTGCCAGTTCTGGCACCGAATCGGCCATTCTGGACATCGATGACTTTGATGGTGAAGACGCCGGTGGCCTTTGGGTGGTGAACATGTTCTCCACCTGGGGTGCCAGCGACGTGGCCGGCTTCATGGAGTCCGGCTCTGGTGTTGAATTTGGTGGCGTAGAGGAAGTCGCCGAATTCATTTCCTTCGATCCCGACCTTGGTGTACCGCGGGGGCACTTTGATGCCACGGTCAACACCAAGGGCAGCGCAGGTGAGTTCTTCATGCGCTGGGGTCACAGTGAGGAGATGAATAACGCCACTGCTCCAATGCAGTTGACGGATAGTGTCTATCCGCAGAGCTTGACTGCCGATATCGGTCCCATCCGCTGCAGCGCGACCGTTTACGCCCAAGGCGTGATGGTTGTCGGCGGCGAGGAGATCGAAACCGAGGTCGTTTCAGCGGATACCGCTGATTGCCCCGTCGGCGAGCCTGCTACTGACACATCCTCTGGCACCGACGTGGGCGCCTGCTCCATGGGCGATGGCCGCCAGGCCTTCGATCCCATGCTGCCCATGCTGGCGTTCCTGGCTCTGTTCGGACTGGTGGTGGTTCGCCGCCGGGTCTGATCAGTCAGCCTGAAAGAAACGGTTTCACCGTTTGCCGCCCCCGGGTCTCTGACTCGGGGGCGGTTTTTTTTTGCCCGGCAATCCCGGAACTCCCCCGGCCATTAGCACTCAAACCCCACGAGTGCTAAGATAAAGGCATCGAAAAAGACGACGATAGGGGAGATGGAGACATGGCCGAGACACAGGCATTGACGGTCCGTAACAGCACGGATTTCGCGCTTGCAGGCCCCTCCGGGAGCCTGGACGCCTATCTCAATGCCGTGGGCAGCATCCCCGTGCTCTCCGAGGCGGAAGAGCACCGCCTGGCTGTGCGCTACCACGACGATGGCGATCTGGACGCCGCACGCCAGCTGGTCATCTCCAACCTCCGCTTCGTCGTCCATGTCGCCCGGGGCTACCAGGGTTACGGCCTGCCCTTCGCCGATCTCATTCAGGAAGGCAATGTGGGCCTGATGAAGGCGGTCAAGCGCTTTGATCCCAATGTGGGCGTCCGCCTGATTTCCTTCGCCGTGCACTGGATTCGGGCCGAAATCCACGAATACGTCATTCGCAACTGGCGCATCGTCAAGGTCGCGACCACCAAGGCTCAGCGCAAGCTCTTTTTCAACCTCCGCAAGGCCAAGAAGCGTCTGGGCTGGTTCAGTCAGGAAGAAGTGGACAACGTCGCCCAGGACCTTGGGGTCAGTAGCAAGGAAGTGCTGGAGATGGAGAATCGTCTGGCCAACCACGACATGGCCTTCGATCCCCTGCCGGGGGCCGGTGACGACGAGGAGGGCAGTTACGCCCCCGCCCAGTACCTGCCCGACAGCGACAGTGACCCGGCCAACGTGGTCGAGGCCAGTGACTGGAGCGAGACCGGCAGTCGGCGTCTGGACCAGGCCCTGTCCCGCCTGGATGAGCGCGCCCGGCACATCCTCAGTGCCCGCTGGATGGATGAAGACAACAAGGTCACCCTTCAGGAACTGGCTCAGCAATACGGCGTCTCCGCCGAACGCATCCGCCAGATCGAAAACGGCGCCATCAAGAAACTCCGCGGCTACATGGCCGCCTGACGGCGGTTGCTAGCAAGCAGCAAGAAAGGCACCTCAAACCTACTGTAGGAGCGGCTTTAGCCGCGATAGGGGCTTATCGAAGGCACATTCGCGGCTAAAGCCGCTCCCACAGCCGATGTGTCGCTGTACCCTCCCGCATGCTCCTTGCTCCTTGCTCCTTGCTCCTTGCTCCTTGCTCCTTGCTCCTTGCTCCTTGCTCCTTGCTCCTTGCTCCTTGCTCCTTGCTCCGTGCT